>NZ_JBEPPO010000031.1:0-1237 GCF_040547365.1 Pseudarthrobacter sp. PvP090 | reverse complement strand
CCAGGTGATTTTTCCGCCGGTGAAGGTTTGGGTGCAGGTGGTGTTGGTGGTGGTGCAGTTTTGGGCGCTGGTGGGGTAGCCGAGGGGGCCGTTTTCGAAGCCTTGTTGTCCCCATGCGGTGTGGATCGGGCCGAGGTGCATGGGGGCGGCGCCGGAGAGTGGGGACCACATGATGGAGCCCTTTTCGAAGTTCTGGAAGCATCCGCCGTATTTGAGTCCGCAGGTGATTTTGTTCGTGGGGTATCCGAGGCTGCCGGTTTCGTAGCCGGTCTTGGCCCAGGCGGTGCGGATGGGGGCGGAGGTGAGGGGCTGGGCTCCGGTGGTGGGGGAGTACATGATGGAGCCCTTCTGGAAGTTCTGGAAGCATCCGCCGTTGCGGAGGCCGCAGAACTGGTCGGACGTCGGGTATCCGAGGGATCCGCCTTCGAATCCTGACCCGGCCCAGGTGCTCAGGAACGGGCCGAGGTAGATGGGGCGGGTGCCCGTGGTGGGGGATGACAGGACGCTGGCGCGTTCGAAGTTCTGGAAGCAGCCCTGGTCCTTGAGCCCGCAGGTTTGCCCGGAGGTCGGGTAGCCCAGGCTGCCGCTTTCGAAGCCTGTTCGTTGCCAGACGCGGAGTCTTTCGCCGGACAGGGAAAAGGCTCCCGAGGCGGGGGAGTACATGATGACGCCTTTTTGGAAGTTCTGGAAGCAACCGCCGCTGCGGAGCCCGCATACCCGGGCGCTGACGGGGTAGCCGACTTCCGCGGGGCGCCATGCGGTGTTGGTGGCCGTGGCTCCGGGGATGGCCCAGCCGCCGTTGGCGCTGGACCAGGCGGCGGTGCCGCGCTGGAAGGTCTGGTTGCACTGCTGTGAAATTGAATTGCATTGTTGTTTGCCGGTGGGGTAGCCGAGTGTTCCGGCTTCGTAGCCGCTGCGCTGCCAGACCTGCCGCACCTGGCCCGGGACGATTGTTTGGGCGCCGGAGGCGGGGGACCACATCACGGTGCCGCCCTGGAAGTTCTGGAAGCAGCCGCCGCCCGTGAGGCCGCAGACGGGGTTGGATGTCGGGTAGCCCAGGGGGCCGTTTTCAAATTTTTGCTGCTGCCAGAAGTTCCGGATGGCTCCGAACGTGCTGAGCGCGGCGCCGGAGGCGGGGGACCACATGATCGCGCCGCCCTGGTAGTTCTGGAAGCAGCCGCTGTTCTTCAGCCCGCAGATGACTCCCGAGGTCGGGTAGCCCATCGCGCCGTTTTCG
>NZ_JBEPPO010000030.1:0-1480 GCF_040547365.1 Pseudarthrobacter sp. PvP090 | reverse complement strand
GAGCTGTACCGGGATTTTGACCGCGAGAACCTGATCCCGCTCTGGACCGAGATCGCGGACCTCATGCCGATGGTCCCGACGCCCAAGGCGGTGCCCCACGTGTGGCGGTGGAGTGACCTGTACCCGCTGGCCGCCCGCGCCGGTGACCTGGTCCCCGTGGGCCGCGGCGGCGAACGCCGCGCCATCGCCCTGGCCAACCCGGGCCTGGCCGGGACGCCGTATGCCACCCCCACGTTGTGGGCGGCGATCCAGTACCTCGGCGCCCGTGAGACTGCCCCGGAGCACCGCCATTCCCAGAACGCGTTCCGCTTCGTCGTCGAGGGCGAAGGGGTCTGGACGGTCGTGAACGGTGACCCGGTCCGGATGTCCCGCGGGGACTTCCTGCTGACCCCGGGCTGGAACTTCCACGGCCACCACAACGACACCGATGAGCCGATGGCCTGGATCGACGGCCTGGACATCCCGTTCGTGCACTACGCCGACGCGGGTTTCTTCGAGTTCGGCACCGAGCGCGTCACCGACGAGGCCACCCCGGACATCTCCCGCTCCGAGCGGCTCTGGGCCCACCCGGGCCTGCGTCCGCTCTCCGGCCTGGATGACACCACCAGCTCCCCCATCGCGGCCTACCGCTGGGAATACACGGACCGGGCCCTGCGCGAGCAGCTGCTGCTCGAGGACGAGGGCCACCCGGCCACCGTGTCCCAGGGCCACGCCGCCGTCCGCTTCACCAACCCCACCACCGGCGGGGACGTGATGCCGACCATCCGGGCCGAATTCCACCGGCTCCGCGCCGGCGCCACCACGCAAGTCCTCCGCGAGGTCGGCTCCAGCGTCTGGCAGGTCTTCGAAGGCTCCGGCTCCGTGGTCCTCAACGGCGAAACCAGGACCCTGGCGAAGGGCGACCTGTTCGTGGTCCCGTCCTGGACCCAGTGGTCCTTGCAGGCGGACACGGAGTTTGACCTCTTCCGCTTCAGCGACGCCCCCATTTTCGAACGGCTGAACTTCAACCGCACCTACATCGAAGGACGCAATAAATAATGAGACTCCTCACCCTCCGCACCTCAACCGGCACGAAGGCCGTGCGCCAGGACGGCGACACGCTGACCGAGATCGCCGGTTTCGCCGACGTCGGAGCGCTGCTGCGCACTCCGGGCTGGGAAGCGACCGCGAAGGCCGCGTCCGGCGCCACCCACCCGCTCGCGGGCGCTGACCTGGACGCCGTCGTGCCCGCGCCGGGCAAGATCATTTGCGTGGGCCACAACTACCGCAACCACATCAAGGAAATGGGCCGGGAAGTCCCCGAGTTCCCCACCCTGTTCGCCAAGTACCAGGAATCCCTGATCGGCCCGAACGATGACCTGGCCCTGCCGCAGGAATCCGACACGGTCGACTGGGAGTCCGAACTCGCCGTCGTGATCGGCAAGAAGGGCCGCCGGATTTCCGAAGCCGACGCCGCGGACCACATCGCCGGGTACGCCGT
>NZ_JBEPPO010000029.1:0-1709 GCF_040547365.1 Pseudarthrobacter sp. PvP090 | reverse complement strand
AAAACGGCCCCCTCGGCTACCCCACCAGCGCCCAAAACTGCACCACCACCAACACCACCTGCACCCAAACCTTCACCGGCGGAAAAATCACCTGGACACCCTCACGCGGCGCCTATATCGGGTAGGTCCCGCCGGCTCGCCGCCGCCCCCACGACCCACCGCCCGCCACCGGCCCAACCCGCTGGATTGCCGCACCATAAGCGCACGAATAGATCCCGATCCTCAAGGGATTGGCAAGTTCACCCCTATTCAGCGGACCGGCGGAAATCCAGTCCCTAAACTACTTTGATTTCCCGGCCGCTCCGGGGGAACCGCCAAGTACCGCTCGCGGCCCCGCGTACTCTCAAGGAAACGATGAAAATCAAACGGATGTTGGCAACGCATCTCTGTGCGGCGCTCCTCGCTGCGGCAACATTGACGGGACTCGCGGCTGCGCCGGCGACGGCGATCGCCGTTCCGCCGGTCGCTGAAGCGACCACGCCTGAACCGCCGGCTGTTGAGCAGACCGGCGGCGCACCCACATCCGTCCACACGTTCCAAACCCCGCCTGCGCAGGGCGCCAAGGGCGCGGCGACACGCGCACTAAGCACAGAGGCCTACTCCCTTGCCCGGTCCGGCGTCATCAAGGTGCGGCTCGTGACCGTCCAACTGACTGACGTGAAGGCCGCTATTTCGATGGACTCGGCTGTCTCGGCCATCCGGGCCACCAGCAATTACTGGGAACGCATGTCGAACGGCAGGCTTTCAATGAGCGTGGCCAGCACCGAAACGTTCACCAGCCGCAAGGCCTCGTCGCAGCAGAGCTACCCGGACATGATGAACACAATCACCAACGAACTTGGATGGGTCGCCAGTCCGTATACCGCCCTAGTGGTATTCGTGTCCTCCCCGACGCTCTCCAACGGCGCCTACGGCGCCGGGTGGAGCTACAACGGCACCAGCGGGCGCGTCATCATGCCGCAGCCCGCGTCCTTGACCAGAAGCGTCCTAACGCACGAGTTCGGCCACGTGCTGGGTCTCATGCACGCCAACAGCCTCGAGTGCGGCAGCGGCCGCCAGGACGTCGCGACGAGGGCGGACGGCTCCTTCACCGACTCGACCTGCAGGGTCCGAGAATACGGCGACACCATGGACCTCATGGGCGTGTCACAGACCACACAACCAACAATCAGCTCGCCGTTGTGGGACTTCGGCGGTTTCGGCACGGGACGCGAGATATTGAACGTCGGAAAGGCCAGCACCAGCAACACCTATCGGCTCACGGCGTGGGCAGGGCAAGCGGACAACCGCGCCCTTAAGTTCACTGACCCGAGGAGCGGGGAAATCTATTATCTGGAGCTTCGACTCCCTGTTGGCTTCGACAGAACGACAGCAATCAATGGCAACCGCGGAGTCAAGATCGTTCAACAGTTCGGGTCGGGTTCCCTGGTCCTGATGCCCAATACACGACGCTTTGCCGGTTACTACAGCGCGAACCACGCCTGGCAGGCAGGCCAGACCTTCACTACCCACGCCGGGACCAGCGTCACCGTCAACTGGATCTCCGACAGCGCTGCGAGTGTGACCGTCGAGTCGACTCCGGCTGCCGCCGTGAAGGCGATTGCGGAGCTGACCTCGTCGTCGTCGGTGATGGGTTCTGCGACGTCGGGGATCACGTGTGGCCTGCGTGGCGGGGGCTGTTTCCAGGGGTTTGCCAAGGGCGTGGTCAT
>NZ_JBEPPO010000028.1:0-1731 GCF_040547365.1 Pseudarthrobacter sp. PvP090 | reverse complement strand
GGGTGAGTCATCCGTACTGGGTGCCGGGGAAAAACCGGCGGCCGCTATTTGTTGATATTCCACCCGTGAGCACCCGCCGCAGAACTAGCGTCTGCGCAACGGGCGTACTCCTGACAACCCCACCACACAGGCATGCGCCCGGCAGGGTGGTTGTAGGTGCTCCTTAGAAAGGAGGTGATCCAGCCGCACCTTCCGGTACGGCTACCTTGTTACGACTTAGTCCCAATCGCCAGTCCCACCTTCGACAGCTCCCTCCCACAAGGGGTTAGGCCACCGGCTTCGGGTGTTACCAACTTTCGTGACTTGACGGGCGGTGTGTACAAGGCCCGGGAACGTATTCACCGCAGCGTTGCTGATCTGCGATTACTAGCGACTCCGACTTCATGGGGTCGAGTTGCAGACCCCAATCCGAACTGAGACCGGCTTTTTGGGATTAGCTCCACCTCACAGTATCGCAACCCTTTGTACCGGCCATTGTAGCATGCGTGAAGCCCAAGACATAAGGGGCATGATGATTTGACGTCGTCCCCACCTTCCTCCGAGTTGACCCCGGCAGTCTCCTATGAGTCCCCGCCATAACGCGCTGGCAACATAGAACGAGGGTTGCGCTCGTTGCGGGACTTAACCCAACATCTCACGACACGAGCTGACGACAACCATGCACCACCTGTAAACCGACCGCAAGCGGGGGACCTGTTTCCAGGTCTTTCCGGTTCATGTCAAGCCTTGGTAAGGTTCTTCGCGTTGCATCGAATTAATCCGCATGCTCCGCCGCTTGTGCGGGCCCCCGTCAATTCCTTTGAGTTTTAGCCTTGCGGCCGTACTCCCCAGGCGGGGCACTTAATGCGTTAGCTACGGCGCGGAAAACGTGGAATGTCCCCCACACCTAGTGCCCAACGTTTACGGCATGGACTACCAGGGTATCTAATCCTGTTCGCTCCCCATGCTTTCGCTCCTCAGCGTCAGTTAATGCCCAGAGACCTGCCTTCGCCATCGGTGTTCCTCCTGATATCTGCGCATTTCACCGCTACACCAGGAATTCCAGTCTCCCCTACATCACTCTAGTCTGCCCGTACCCACCGCAGATCCGGAGTTGAGCCCCGGACTTTCACGGCAGACGCGACAAACCGCCTACGAGCTCTTTACGCCCAATAATTCCGGATAACGCTTGCGCCCTACGTATTACCGCGGCTGCTGGCACGTAGTTAGCCGGCGCTTCTTCTGCAGGTACCGTCACTTTCGCTTCTTCCCTACTGAAAGAGGTTTACAACCCGAAGGCCGTCATCCCTCACGCGGCGTCGCTGCATCAGGCTTTCGCCCATTGTGCAATATTCCCCACTGCTGCCTCCCGTAGGAGTCTGGGCCGTGTCTCAGTCCCAGTGTGGCCGGTCACCCTCTCAGGCCGGCTACCCGTCGTCGCCTTGGTGAGCCATTACCTCACCAACAAGCTGATAGGCCGCGAGTCCATCCAAAACCACAATAAAGCTTTCCACCCCCCACCATGCGATGAGGAGTCATATCCGGTATTAGACCCAGTTTCCCAGGCTTATCCCAGAGTTAAGGGCAGGTTACTCACGTGTTACTCACCCGTTCGCCACTAATCCCCCAGCAAGCTGGGATCATCGTTCGACTTGCATGTGTTAAGCACGCCGCCAGCGTTCATCCTGAGCCAGGATCAAACTCTCCGTTGAAGTAAAACAGACACAACCAACACCCCCGGGAAAACGGGAC
>NZ_JBEPPO010000027.1:0-2045 GCF_040547365.1 Pseudarthrobacter sp. PvP090 | reverse complement strand
TGAACGGATTCAAAAGACGTTCACACCATGAGGAAGAGTACAAAGATAACAAGACTGCTTGCGTCCACTATGTGGTTCCCAAACAACAAACCCGTCACCAAACGGATCGTTGTTCCAGGGAACAAAACCACAACAAAATAAACAACACCACAGTTGTAACACCACAGATTTCCCCACCACCACACCCCCAGGGGCACGGAACGGTACGGGAGCAAGGGTTACGGCGGTCATAGCGTGGGGGAAACGCCCGGTCCCATTCCGAACCCGGAAGCTAAGACCCACAGCGCCGATGGTACTGCACCCGGGAGGGTGTGGGAGAGTAGGTCACCGCCGGAACATCATTAAACGGTCGAGAGCCCCAACCACACGGTTGGGGCTCTCCCGCGTTTAACGGCTATCCGGTTTCTGGAGGATCGCCGTCATAGGGCTCCAGCCCCCGCCCAGATCGGTCAACGGCGCACCCGATAGCGCAGGTGAAGCACCCGGTTGCCCTGAATCACCACGTCGGGATCCTCCAACAGGTGCTGTGCGTGGACCGACCCGAAGTAGCGCTTGCCGGACCCGAACACTACGGGAGCGACGTCCATGCGCACCTCGTCGACCAGGCCACGCGCTGGACAGCTGGCCGATTGATTTCTTACTAGAGCGACAGCTCACGACACGCTAATCTGAGGGCACCCAAAGCAAAGGAGAGCCCCGTGGGCAAGGTGGTCATGTATAGCTCGGTGTCGGTGGACGGCTTCATCGCGGACGATCACGACCAGCCCGGCCCGCTGTTCGACTGGTTGTCCAACGGTGACGTCCCGTTGGACGAAGGTGTCGCAGACGTCCTACGACTACACCCGGCCGTACTGGGACCAGATCGGGGCGACAATCGTCGGCCGCCACGTCTTCGACCTGACGGACGGCTGGGACGGGAAGCCTCCGAGCGGGATCGACCACGTGGTCGTCGTGACGCACCGGCCGCGGGCCTCCGGCTGCATCCACACCAAGTCGCTTCACGCCGTCGAACCGGGACTCGTCATCGGCCATCGCCTGCAGCAGCGGCTCGATAGAGGTCCACACCGTGTTCCACGTCCCCAGTTGCCGCGCGATCTCGGCGATGGAGGCGTGCTGGCGGATCTGGTTGATCGCCCACCAGCATGCCCGCGCGGTCAGCAAGGCCCGCAACCGAGCCACCTGCTCGTCTTGCTCAGTGAACCTTTGTCGGACACGATGGTTCCTCGCAGCGCCAGGTCCGCTTGCGCCAGATCAACCCAACCGGCCGGTCGAAGCACGGCGCGTCGACCAGCGTGACGTCGCTTCGGCCGTGACTGTGTGCCACGACCCCGCAGGACGTGCAGCCCATCGGCGCCCGAGCCGACTCGACGCGTACGGTGAGCAGCCCGACCTCGCGCCACAAATCCCCAGCTTCCGATCAGGGCTGCCGGCCTGGGCGCATGAGCCCACTGCTGTCTGTGAGGCTTGACACCGGACCGGCCGAAACAGTCCCTGCCGTTAGCCGCGCGCAGGGGACTCGCCTAGAATTGGATCAGATGTACGGACTTCGAAGCGCTTGATTTCGGGTTGCGTAGGAACGAAACACGGAATAGAGCGGCTGCGATTGCGCCAGTGGTCAGCTCATAATAGGAGGAATCCAGCATGGCTGAGCACAACGATGGTAATCGCGGCGGCAACGACCGCGGCAACGACCGCGGCAACTTTGGCGGCGGCCGCGCATCAGGCGGCGGTGGTTTCCGCAGCACCAACAACTCCGGCGGCGATCCCCGCGGGTACCGTGCCAGGGATGACCGGGGCGCCCAGGGGGACCGTCCTACCTCCAGCGACCGCGATCGTAAGCCTTTCGGGGACCGTCCGGCGCGTGAAGGTGACCGCAAGCCGTACAGCGGTGGCGGCGATCGTGACCGCAAGCCGTATGGTGACCGTGCTCCGCGTGAAGGTGGTGGGGAGCGCCGGAGCTTTGGTACCGGTGGCGGGGACCGGAAGCCGCCGTACAGCGGTGGCGGCGATCGTGACCGCAAGCCGTATGGTGACCGTGCTCCGCG
>NZ_JBEPPO010000026.1:0-2819 GCF_040547365.1 Pseudarthrobacter sp. PvP090 | reverse complement strand
GGAGGGTGTGGGAGAGTAGGTCACCGCCGGAACATCATTACACGGTCGAGAGCCCCAACCACCAGGTTGGGGCTCTCCCGCATTTAACCCCAAAAAACCACAAAACAAGCCCTCCCACCCCGGTCAGCGGGGGAATTTCCTGCCGTGGATCCAGGCCAGGAGCTCGATAGCGAACCCGCCGCCCAGCGCGGCCGCGCCGGCTGCCCGCAACAAATCCGACGGCGGCCACACGAGGTGGAAGAAGTCCTGGACGAGCGGCAGGTTGATCAGAATCAGGAGACTGGCGCACATCGCGAGTACCACCGCCAGCTTCTTCGCATCGAGCGGACGGGAGACCACCGCGAGAATCCACAACCCCATCACCGAGAGCGCCAGCACTGATGCGGACTGCAGGGTCTCCGGCGCTGCCGCGGGAGCTCCGCCCAACTGCGCGTAGAGGTTCAACCCCAGCAATGAAGCAGTGACGATGAGCCCGGCGGGGACGGCGAAGGACAGTGACCTGCGCAGGAACCCGGGCCGGTAGCGGCGGGTATTGGCCATCAGTGCCAGGAAGAAGGAGGGGATACCGATCGTCAGTCCGTCTGTGAACGACAATTGGCGGGGCAGGAACGGAAACTGCAGGTTGAGTAGACCGAAGCTGAGTGCAATGGCAATCGAATAGGCGGTCTTGCTGAGGAACAGCTTGGACACCCGCTCAACGTTGGCGATCACCCGACGGCCCTCAGCCACCACCCCGGGCAGCCGATCGAAGCGACCATCCAGCAGCACCAGCCGTGCCACTGCCTTAGTGGCAGGCGCGGCTGAGTTCATGGCTATGCCCAGGTCTGCCTCTTTCAACGCCAGCACGTCATTGACGCCGTCTCCGGTCATCGCGACCGTGTGCCCCCGCCGTTGGAGTGCAGCCACCATGTCCTTCTTCTGGTGTGGACTCACCCGGCCGAACACGGTGTTGTTGGCCATCACCTCTTCGAGCAGTCGGGGATTGGCCGGAAGGTTCCGGGCATCGCAACCCTCCCCCACGTCCAGCCCCACGCTCCGGGCAATCGCCGCGACCGTCCGGGGGTCGTCCCCCGAGATGATTTTCAGTTCAACGCCCTCGTCGCGGAAGTAGTCCAGCGTCTGCCGAGCATCGGGGCGGATCTGTTCCCGAAACGTGAGCACAACGACAGGTTCAACAACTGCCGGCAGGGTTGGGTTGTCGGGAGCGATGGTTATGCCGGCGGCGTAGGCCAGCACGACGGTCCGCAGGCCGGATTCGGCGAGCCGGCCGGCCCTGCCCAGGGCGGCGCCCGTTGCCGGTGCCGCGTCTGAGTCGCCGGACCTATCAGTCAGCACTACTTCCGGGGCACCAAGGATCCACGTGCCTGAGCCCATTCCGCCGTTCATGGTCACGGAACTCCACTTCCGGGCCGAAGAGAACGGAACCGAGGCGACCGCCGGGTTGCCGCCGTCGTGCTCAAAAGCCGCTTCAAGGCAGCGCGAAGTCGCGTTTGCCTCCGGATCCGCAGCGAACCAGCCCAAGGCGTGCTCCCAACCGGATTCCGCGGGCTCGGCCAGCTCGTGCACACCGTCAAAGATGATTCGGCCTTCGGTGAGCGTTCCGGTCTTGTCGAGACAGAGGACATCGACGCGGGCCAGGCCCTCTACCGCCGCCAGCTCCTGGATGAGAACCTTGTTCCCGGCCAGCCGGGCCCCACCGACGGCAAAAGCCACGCTCGTGAGCAAGACCAGGCCCAGCGGGATCATGGCGATGACGCTCGCAATCACCCCCACCAGCACGGATGTCCAGGCGCCGCTCGCGATCGCCTGCGCCCAGCCGCCCCTGGACTGCATCTCGCCGTTGGCAACGATGAGGGCGACGGGCAGCAGCGCCCAGCTGAGCCAGCCGAGGATCCGGTTGAGGCTGTTGCGGATTTCAGAGTTGACCAGCGAGAACCGCTTCGCGTCGGCGGCGATCCTGCTGGAGAAGGAGTCAGCGCCCACCCGGATCACCCGGGCCGTGCCCCGGCCTGCAACAACGATCGATCCAGAGAGGACTTCGGTCCCCGCGTCCTTGTCCACCGGGTCCGATTCCCCGGTCAGGAGGGATTCGTCGGTTTCCAACCCGCCGCTCTCGAGGATAGAGGCATCGGCCGCGACCTGGTCGCCGGCCCGCAGGACCAGAACATCGTCCAGCACGACGTCGGCGGTCGGGATCTCCTGCACGAACCCGTCACGCAGGACTCGGGCAAGCGGGGCCTCGAGGACCGTGAGGCGGTCCAGGGACTGCTTGGCGCGGTACTCCTGTACAACGCCTATGACGGCGTTGCCGACGGCTGCCAGCCCGAAGAGGGCGTCCTGCCAGCTGCCCAGCAGCAGCAGGACGACAAAACTCGTCCCCACGATCGCGTTGAACAGAGTCAGCACATTGGCACGGACGATCTCCCAAAGGCTGCGGCTGGTTGTGTCCGGTACACGGTTGGCAAGGCCATGCCTCATCCGGGAGGAGACTTCGCCCCCGGACAGGCCGGCGGCGGCCGGTCCGGACACTCGCCGGTGGAGGAAGTCTGGGCCGTGGCGCCGGCGTTCTGCCATCACCCCCTGATCGTAACGGGAGAGACCTCGGAATACAGGTGATGCACCCCACAGGAATGGTTTCCTGGCCTATGGTGAGCTGAGCGGCTCAGGTTGGCTTGGTTTCGGTGTGGTGGCGGGGTTTTTGGGGGTGTGGGGGTGGTGTGTTGGCCGATTTGTGTGTGGTCGTGGTGGCGTGTAAAGTAATTCGAGTCGCCGCCGCTGATGCGGAGAGATTGCGACCGACCCCCTGATGAACAGCCTGG
>NZ_JBEPPO010000025.1:0-3418 GCF_040547365.1 Pseudarthrobacter sp. PvP090 | reverse complement strand
ACGGGTTTGTTGTTTGGGAACCACATAGTGGACGCAAGCAGTCTTGTTATCTTTGTACTCTTCCTCATGGTGTGAACGTCTTTTGAATCCGTTCACGAGGGAGAGTGTGTGGTGTAAGTTATCGGCCTATTAGTACCGGTCAGCTTCACGAGTCGTTAGTCCTCGCTTCCACATCCGGCCTATCAACCCAGTGGTCTGGCTGGGGGCCTCTCACACACAAGGTGTATGGAAATCTCATCTCGAAGCGAGCTTCCCGCTTAGATGCTTTCAGCGGTTATCCCATCCGAACGTAGCTAATCAGCGGTGCACTTGGCAGTACAACTGACACACCAGAGGTTCGTCCGTCCCGGTCCTCTCGTACTAAGGACAGCCCTTCTCAAATTTCCTGCGCGCGCAGCGGATAGGGACCGAACTGTCTCACGACGTTCTAAACCCAGCTCGCGTACCGCTTTAATGGGCGAACAGCCCAACCCTTGGGACCTACTCCAGCCCCAGGATGCGACGAGCCGACATCGAGGTGCCAAACCATGCCGTCGATATGGACTCTTGGGCAAGATCAGCCTGTTATCCCCGAGGTACCTTTTATCCGTTGAGCGACGGCCATTCCACAATGTACCGCCGGATCACTAGTCCCGACTTTCGTCCCTGCTCGAGATGTCTCTCTCACAGTCAAGCTCCCTTGTGCACTTACACTCGACACCTGATTGCCAACCAGGCTGAGGGAACCTTTGGGCGCCTCCGTTACTTTTTAGGAGGCAACCGCCCCAGTTAAACTACCCATCAGGCACTGTCCCTGACCCGGATTACGGGCCGAAGTTAGATGTCCAAAGTGACCAGAGTGGTATTTCAACGATGACTCCACCCGAACTGGCGTCCGGGCTTCAACGTCTCCCACCTATCCTACACAAGCCACTCCGAACACCAATACCAAACTATAGTAAAGGTCTCGGGGTCTTTCCGTCCTGCTGCGCGTAACGAGCATCTTTACTCGTACTGCAATTTCGCCGAGTTTATGGTTGAGACAGCGGGGAAGTCGTTACTCCATTCGTGCAGGTCGGAACTTACCCGACAAGGAATTTCGCTACCTTAGGATGGTTATAGTTACCACCGCCGTTTACTGGGGCTTGAATTCTCAGCTTCGCCTTGCGGCTAACCGGTCCTCTTAACCTTCCAGCACCGGGCAGGAGTCAGTCCGTATACATCGTCTTGCGACTTCGCACGGACCTGTGTTTTTAGTAAACAGTCGCTTCCCCCTGGTCTCTGCGGCCCCTGCACGCTCCGGACAGCAAGTGTCCATCACGATGGGGGCCCCCCTTCTCCCGAAGTTACGGGGGCATTTTGCCGAGTTCCTTAACCATAATTCTCTCGATCGCCTTAGTATTCTCTACCTGATCACCTGTGTCGGTTTGGGGTACGGGCGGCTAAAACCTCGCGTCGATGCTTTTCTAGGCAGCATAGGATCACCGAATCCCCCCTTACGGGAGTCCCATCGGGTCTCAGGCATCATGAACGGCGGATTTGCCTACCGTTCGCCCTACATCCTTAGACCGGGACAACCATCGCCCGGCTCGGCTACCTTCCTGCGTCACACCTGTTAATACGCTTGCCTCCCAGGATCAGGTCCCGCGCTCCACCAAAACCCTTCACCCACAAGGGGCGTCGGGCAGGCTTCGGGCGGTTAGTATCCCCTGTTCAGCATGGGCGGTTTTTCGCCGGTACGGGAATATCAACCCGTTGTCCATCGACTACGCCTGTCGGCCTCGCCTTAGGTCCCGACTTACCCAGGGCAGATTAGCTTGACCCTGGAACCCTTGATCATTCGGCGGACGGGTTTCTCACCCGTCTTTCGCTACTCATGCCTGCATTCTCACTCGTGTAGGCTCCACCGCTGGTTTACACCGCGACTTCACTGCCCACACGACGCTCCCCTACCACTCCAGACGCCTGAACCAACCCACAAAGGGGCGGCTTAGCTAATATCTGAAATCCACAACTTCGGCGGTGTACTTGAGCCCCGCTACATTGTCGGCGCGGAATCACTTGACCAGTGAGCTATTACGCACTCTTTTAAGGATGGCTGCTTCTAAGCCAACCTCCTGGTTGTCTTCGCAACTCCACATCCTTTCCCACTTAGCACACGCTTAGGGGCCTTAGTTGGTGGTCTGGGCTGTTTCCCTCTCGACTATGAAGCTTATCCCCCACAGTCTCACTGCTGCGCTCTCACTTACCGGCATTCGGAGTTTGGCTGACGTCAGTAACCTTGTAGGGCCCATTAGCCATCCAGTAGCTCTACCTCCGGTAAGAAACACGCAACGCTGCACCTAAATGCATTTCGGGGAGAACCAGCTATCACGAAGTTTGATTGGCCTTTCACCCCTACCCACAGCTCATCCCCTCCATTTTCAACTGAAGTGGGTTCGGTCCTCCACGACGTCTTACCGTCGCTTCAACCTGGCCATGGGTAGATCACTTCGCTTCGGGTCTAGATCACGCCACTGCAACGCCCTATTCAGACTCGCTTTCGCTACGGCTTCCCCACACGGGTTAACCTCGCGACGTAACACTAACTCGCAGGCTCATTCTTCAAAAGGCACGCCGTCACAACTACAAGGTTGCTCCGACGGATTGTAAGCACACGGTTTCAGGTACTGTTTCACTCCCCTCCCGGGGTACTTTTCACCTTTCCCTCACGGTACTGGTCCGCTATCGGTCATTAGGGAGTATTTAGGCTTATCAGGTGGTCCTGACAGATTCACACGGGATTTCTCGGGCCCCGTGCTACTTGGGATACTCCCCGGGCGGTACACAACATTTCGGTTACGGGGCTCACACCCTCTCTGGCCGGCCTTTCAAGACCGTTCACCTATGCCTGTACTACACACCCCACTGTCCCGGCAGAGACAGAATGGGAAGTCCCACAACCCCGACCATGCAACGCCCGCCGGCTATCACACATGGAACGGTTTAGCCTGATCCGCGTTCGCTCGCCACTACTGACGGAATCACTATTGTTTTCTCTTCCTGCGGGTACTGAGATGTTTCACTTCCCCGCGTTCCCTCCACGCACCCTATGTGTTCAGATGCGGGTCACCAGGCAGCTCGCGCCCCTGGCGGGGTTTCCCCATTCGGACACCCTGGGATCACAGTCCGGTTATCGACTCCCCCAGGCTTATCGCAGATTCCTACGTCCTTCTTCGGCTCCTAATGCCAAGGCATCCACCGTGTGCTCTTAAAAACTTGACCACAAAAGATCAAAAACGCTAATTTTCGAGAGAACCATGAAAACCACCACCACCGCCCCGAAGGACAACAGCGACAGATCCAGGTTCATATTCTTGGAAATTGCTTCTTATAAAAGATGCTCGCGTCCACTATGTAGTTCTCAAACAACAACCCCGTACCACACACCCCACACACA
>NZ_JBEPPO010000024.1:0-21263 GCF_040547365.1 Pseudarthrobacter sp. PvP090 | reverse complement strand
ACCGCGGTCTGGATCCGCACCGACTTGTAGCCCAGCTCCAGGTGCTCCCGGACCGAATCAAACAGCGACGGCAGGTCCGCGCCCGAGGCATGCCCGTAAGCCCGCAGCCCGTTCCGCGACGCCCCGCCCAACAGCTGATACACCGGCATCCCGGCCATCTTGCCCTTGATATCCCACAACGCCATGTCCACCGCGGCAATCGCGGCCATCGTCACCGGACCCCTCCGCCAGTACGAGGACCGGTACAGGAACTGCCACGTGTCCTCGATCCGGTGCGGATCCTTCCCGATCAGCAACTGCGCGACGTGCTCCTTCAAATACGCGGCCACGGCAAGCTCACGCCCGTTCAGCGTCGCGTCACCGATGCCGGTCACACCGTCTTCAGTCGTGATCCGCAGAGTCACGAAATTCCGGGAGGGGCTGGTCACGAAGACTTCAGCAGCAATGATTTTCACTTTTGGTTCAGGCTTTCCGTGTGGGTCTGAAATCGGTCGGTGATGGGCGGTCGATGGCCGGGGCTGCGGCCGGACCGGAGTCCTAGCGCTGGGTGGTTCCGCTGGGTGTGGCCCCGAGGAGGGCAAGCTCGCCCCGGCGGGGCAGGCCTTCCCAGTCGCCGGCCGTACTGACGGCGAAGGCCCCCGCGAGGGCGCCGCGCTGGAGGCGGCCGGCCACGTCCTCACCGTCGAGCAGGGCGGAGAGGTATCCGGCGGTGAAGGCATCGCCGGCGCCCACGGTGTCGATGCTGGTGACGGGCACGGCGGGGGTCTCCCACCGGCCGGAGGCGGTGTGGACCCCGGCGCCGGCCGCGCCGCGCTTGACGACAACTTCCCGGACCCCCCGGTCCAGGAGCTCGGCGGCCATGGCCGTTTCGGCGTCGTCGGCCGGACCCGTCCCGTCGCCGGAGCCGGGAGCGCTGCCGGAGGCGACCAGCCCGAGTTCGTCGTCGGAGGCGATCAGGATGCTGGCGTGCCGGGCCAGCGGGGTGAGGACGGCGCGCGCCTCATCCCGGGACCAGAGCTTGCCGCGGTAGTTGACGTCGAGGGAAACCTCCAGGCCTTCGCCTGCGGCGCGGGCGGCCGCATACTCGACGGCCCGTCGCGCCTCCCGGCTCAGGGCTGCGGTGATCCCGGTGAGGTGCAGGACCCGGACGCCGCTGCTGAAGGCAGCGTCGACGTCGTCCCGATTGAGCGTTGATCCGGCGGAACCGGCGCGGTAGTAGAAGGCGCGGGTGACGTCGGCGGTGCGCTGCTCGAGGAACATCACGCCGGTGCCGCGGGAGGCGTCCTCGCGGTGGTGCACACCGATGCCCTCGCTGCGCAGCTGCCGCAGGATGAATTCACCGTGCGGGTCGGCGCCCACGACGCCGGCCCAGCCCACCCGGTGGCCGAGCCGTGCGACGCCGACGGCCACGTTCGACTCCGCCCCGGCCACATGCATGCCCAGGGAGCCGCCGGCGGACAGCGGCCCGGCGGAGCGCAGCGAGACCATCGATTCGCCGAAGGTCAGGAGCTCCGGAATCCCCGGGACGGGAAGCACAGGGTGGCTAGTCACCGCAGGCTCTCCGCGGCGACCCGGCGGTCGAAGTCGGCGGCAAGCGCGACGAACCCGCGGGCGCGCTCCCGCACCGGGGCCAGGTCGCCGCCGGAGCCGGCGTCCCCGAAGAGCGGCCCGCCCAGGCCGACGGCGACGGCACCGGCCTGCCAGTAGCCCGTCGCCTCGTCGAGCCCCACGCCGCCGACGGCGATGAAGGGGATCCCGGGGAACGGGTCGCGCAGCGCTTTGAGGTAGCCCGGTCCGCCGATGGACGCGGGAAAGAGTTTGACCGCGGTGGCGCCGCGGGTCATCGCCTCGTAGGCCTCGGTGGGGGTCAGCGCCCCCGCCAGCACCGGGATTCCCCGGGCGGCGGAGGCTTCGATCGATTCGGCCAGCGCCGGGGTGACCATGAACTGGCCGCCGGCCTCAGCCACGTGCTCCACGTCCTGCGCGGTCAGCACGGTCCCGGCCCCGACGAAACAGCCGGCCGGGGCAGCCGCACGGACTTCGCGAATCGCCGCGAGGGCATCCGGTGTGGTCAGCGCGATTTCGACGTATCGAAAGCCCTCCTCCATGGCCGTGAGGGCCGCCTTGGCGGCGGCGCCGCCGTCGGTGCCGCGCACGATGGCGACCAGCCGGGTCTCCCGGATGCCTGCCAGCAGGACCTCGGGCGTCAGGTCGGTGTTCAGGTCGGTCATGTCATTCACCATTCTGCGAAGGCTCCGTCGGGGTGCCGCCAGACGGGCCCGCGCCAGGCGTGGCCGCGCTTGTCCGCGGCACGGACCACGGCCTCGTCGATTTCAATGCCAAGACCCGGGCCGGTCAGGCGTTCGATGTGGCCGTCCACGAACTTCAGCGGGGACTTGTCCACCACGTAGTCGAGGACTTCGGCGCCCTGGTTGTAGTGGATGCCGATGCTTTGCTCCTGGATCAGGAAGTTCGGCGTCGCGAAGCCGACCTGCAGGCAGGCGGCCAGGGCCAGCGGCCCCAGCGGGCAGTGCGGGGCGAGCTGGACCTCGTAAATTTCGGCGAGTGACGCGATCTTGCGGACCTCGGTGATGCCGCCGGCGTGCGAGAGGTCCGGCTGGGCCACGGCGATGCCGGCCTGCAGCGCGGGCAGGAATTCCTGCCGGCTGTACAGCCGCTCACCGGTGGAGACCGGCGTGGTGGTGGAGGAGGTGAATTCGCGCAGCAGGTGCGTGTTTTCCGGGACCACGGGTTCTTCCAGGAAGAAGGGCCGGTACGGTTCCAGCAGCGGCGCCACCCGCCGGGCGTTGGCCAGGCTGAAGCGGCCGTGGAAGTCGACGGCGACGTCGCGGTGGTCCCCGAGGACCTCGCGGGCGGCGGCGACACGGCGGACGACGCCGTCGAGCTCCGCCACGGACGCGATGGGGCTCATCCGGCCGCTGGCGTTCATCTTGACGGCGGTCAGCCCGACCTCCAGCTGGGCGCTGATCTGGTCGGCGACCTCGTTGGGCTCGTCCCCGCCCACCCAGCCGTACATCCGGATCCGGTCCCGGACGTGGCCGCCCAAGAGCTGGTGCACGGGGGTGTTGAAGTGCTTGCCGGCGATGTCCCAGAGGGCCTGGTCCAGCCCGGACACGGCGCTGGCCAGGATGGGCCCGCCGCGGTAGAAGGAGCCTTTGGTCATCACCTGCCAGTGGTCCTCGATCCGGAGCGCATCGTTGCCGATCAGCAGCTCGGAGAGCTGGTCGACGGCGGTGCGGACCGTTTCGCTGCGGCCCTCGCAGCTGGCCTCGCCCCAGCCGACGATCCCGCTGTCGGTCTCGACCCGGACGAAGAGCCAGCGCGGGGCGACGAGGAAGGTTTCAATTCTGCTGATCAGTGTCATCGGTGGCCTAGCCCTTGGTCGCGCCGGCGGTCATGCCGGAGACGATGTACTTCTGCGTGAAGAGCGCAATGATCATGATCGGGATGGTGACCACGGTGGCGGCCGCCATCAGTCCGCCCCAGTCGATGCTGGCGTAGGAGACGAAGTCGAAGATCGCGACCGGGAGGGTCTTGGTCTTGGAGCCGGAGAGCACCAGGGCGAACATGAAGTTGTTCCACGAGAAGATGAAGGACAGGATGCCGGCGGTGGCCATGCCGGCCACCGAGAGCGGCAGGGTGATGCGGCGGAACGCGCCGATCGGGGTGAGTCCGTCCACCTGCGCGGACTCCTCCAGCTCCAGCGGCAGCGAATCGAAGTAGCTCATCATGATGTAGACGATCAGCGGCAGCGAGACGAACATGTGGCTGAGGATCAGGACCTCGAAGCCGCCCACCATTTTCAGGTTGGAGAAGACGTAGTACCAGGGCACCAGCAGGGAGACGCCCGGGATGACGCGCGCCATGAGGACCACGAGGGCCGAGCGGTGCATGGTGAAGCGGCTCATCGCGTAGGCCGCCGGAACCCCGAGGACCAGGGACAGCGCCGTGGAGACGAAGGCGACCCAGAAGCTGTTGAGGATGAAGACGAAGTAGTTGTTGCGCTGGAGCACGTTCGCGTAGTTCTCGCCCGTGGGGGTGAAGAAGAACGACTTGCCGGAGTCGTAGATGTCCACATTGGTCTTGAACGATGCCAGCAGCATCCAGAACAGCGGGGCCACCAGAAAGACCACGACGGCGATCAGCGCGGCGACGCGGAAGGCCTTGTAGGCGCGGGTGCCCAGGGGCTTGCGGCGGCGCGGGGCCGGCGCGGGCCGGCCGGGGGCGGCGGTTTGGGGTTCGGTGTTTTCGGTGTTTTCGGTGTTTTTGGACAGTACGGTCATTTGCTTACCGCTTTCTTGCGCATGGTCAGCAGCCACATGGAGCCGATGATGATCATGAAGAACAGGATCAGCACCGCGGAGGACAGCCCGTACTGGTTGTAGTCGAAGCTCAGGCCGTAGGCGTAGACGTTGAGGGTCTCCACCTCGTGGAAGGATCCGCCGCCCTTGCCCTTGGTGGCGTAGAGGATGTCGAAGGTCTTGAGGGCATCGATGCCGCGGAGCAGGATGGCGACGATCACGGTCGGCATCATGAGGGGCAGCGTGATGAGGAAGAAGCGCTGGAAGGCGTTGGCGCCGTCCATCCGGGCCGCCTCGTCGGGCTCCTCGGACAGCGAGGTCAGTCCGGCGAGCAGGATCAGCACCACCATCGGGGTCCACTGCCAGATGTCCATGAAGATCGTGGTGCCCAGCGCGGTGTCCTGGCCGGAGAGCCACGGCTGGGGCGGGATGCCGATCATGCCGAGCAGCTGGTTGACGAAGCCGATGTTCGGGTCGAAAATCAGCCGCCACATCATGCCAACGGCCACCGGGGTGGCGACGAGAGGCAGGAGGATGGCCACGCGGACCCACTTTTCGCCGCGGAACGGGCGCCACAGCAGCAGCGCGATGCACATGCCCAGCACGACCTCGCAGACCAGGGCGACGCCGGTGAAGGACAGCGTGCGTCCGACGGCGGGCCAGAATCGTTCGCCGTCGGACAGGACCGTGAGGTAGTTTTCCAGGCCGACGAACTCGGAGGCGGCACGGACGGAGCCCTGCGAATCGGTCAGGCTCAGGTACAGGGTCCAGGCCAGCGGGAAGACGATCAGCACGCCGACGAAGATCATCGCGGGGGCGGCGAACAGCCACTTGCGGTGCCGGTTGGCCCAGGCGGAGAAGTTCTCACGGGCGCCGGGAGCGCGGCCGGTGTTGCGGCCGGACGGCGGATCGGACTGCGCACTGCGGGAAGGGGTCAATACAGACATGGTTCACCTAAGGAGTCGGGGGTGAAGTGAAGAGCTGGCCTGGTGGGGCGGCGGCCTGGCCGCCGCCCCACCAGGCGGTTTAGTACGGCGGCGCGGGGTGCGCCGGGCGGACTACTTCTTTTCGCTGTCCAGGAACTTCTGGAAGGCCTCGTGGGCCGTGTCGGCGGAGGCGGAAGCGTCCTCGCCGGTGATGGTCGCTACGATCGGGCCTCCCACGATTTCGCGGGCCTTGCCGACCGTGACAACCTCGGGACGGTCGTGGCCGACGCCGTTCTTGGCGCTGGCGGCGATGGCCTCGGCCAGGTCCGCCGGGTAGGTGGAGGTGCCGGCCGGGTCAGACCAGACGGAGGCCCGGGGTCCGGGGACACCGGCCTTCTGGGCTTCCAGGGTGCGTTCCTTGCTGGTGGCCCACTGGATGAACTTCCAGGCGTTGTCCTGGTTGCCGGAGGCTTCGTTGACGGCCAGGCCCCACGACGGGATGTTGTACGGCTTGGAACCGGCCGGGCCGGCGGGCAGAGCCGCGAAGCCGACGGTGTCGGCGACCTTGGACTTGGCCGGGTCCGTGGCGTTCTTGTAGAGCGAGTCGGCCTCGGTGTAGAAGGCGGCCTTGCCCTGGGTGAAGATGGCCATCGCCTCGGGCCAGCTCATGTCGGTGCTGACGTTGGCCGGACCGTAGTTCCGGATCAGGCCGCCGTAGTAGGCGTAGGCCTCCTTGGCAGCGTCGGAGTTGACGGCGGACTTGCCGTCGGCATCCGTGAAGTCGCCGCCGAAGCTGTACAGGAAGCTGGAGAACTGGGTGACGGCGGCGGACTTGCCGGTGCGGGCCACGAAGCCAGCGGTGTCCGGCGAGGAGGCCTTGATGGCCTTGGCTGCCGCTTCGAGCTCTTCCATGGTCTTGGGAACCTCAAGGCCTGCGGCCTTCAGCAGGTCCTTGCGGTAGTAGAGCACCTCGCGTTCGGTGATGATCGGAACGCCCACGACCTTGCCGTCAGCTGTGGTGGCCTTGACCGGGCCCTCCTGGTAGTCCTTCCAGTCCCAGCCCGAATCCGAGGACACCTTGGACGTCAGGTCGGCGAGGTAGCCGTTCTTGGCGAACGCCTTGCCTTCCTGCAGCGGGCGGTACATCATGACGTCGATCTCGTCGCTGCCGGCGTTGAGCTTGACGTTGTACTGGTCCGACAGCTGGTCTTCGCCGAGCTGGGTCAGTTCGACCTTGAGGCCGCTGGACTTCTCGAACTCCGGGATGGCGGCCTTGATGCCTTCGGTCCAGACGTGGTTTGCGAGGGTGACCCGGACGGTGCCGGCGGCTTTGGCATCGCTGCTACCGCTGGCGCCGCCGCAGGCGGTGAGGCCCAGCGACAGGACCGCGGCGGCAGCCGCGTACTGCATGATCGAACGTCGCTTCATTACGACTCCCTTGATTCTTTTAGGGCTGGGCACACTGTCCAGCCGGCCGCAAATGCATCTTTACATCTGCTCTGGAAGCGATCATAGGTAAATAAAGCAGACTTAAACAACCCCTTGCAGCCCACCAGTATGATTTATTTATGAAAACCCCAAAGGCGGAGTCCGCAGCTGACCTGCATTCCGTGCTGGTCCACAATCTGGGACTCGCCATTGCGGAGGGGACACTGGCCCCGCATTCGATCCTGCGCCTGGACGAACTTGAGGCGCAGCACGGGGTGTCCCGTTCGGTGGTCCGGGAAGCCACGCGGGTCCTCGCCTCCAAGGGCATGCTGGAATCACGACGCCGGCTGGGCACCGTGGTGCAGCCGGAGGAGTCCTGGAACGCCTACGATCCGCAGGTGATCCGCTGGCGGCTCGCCTCCTCGAAACGACTCCAGCAGCTGCAGGCGCTCAACGAACTCCGCGGCGCAATCGAACCGCAGGCCGCCCGCCTCGCAGCCGAGCGCGCCTCCTGGGACGCCGGCAGCGATATCGTCTCCCAGGCCGCGCGGCTCTGGGCGGCGGGCCAGCGCGGGGAGAACGACGAATTCCTCCGGCTGGACATCCAGTTCCACGCCGCCGTGCTCAAGGCCTCCGGAAATCCCATGTTCACGCAGTTGCACAACCTCGTCACCGAGGTCCTGACCGGGCGCACCGAGCACGGCCTGATGCCGCACCTTCCGGACCACGAGGCACTCCAGCTGCACGTGGATGTGGCCAGCGCCATCCAGCGCGGCGAGGCCGACGCGGCACACGCCGCGATGAGCCGGATCGTGGAGCAGTCCACCGAGGAGATGGGCGACATCTGGTCCAGCCACCAGCCGGCTTCCTCCCCCGCCCCCGGAACACAGGTCACTCCACGCCCATGATGGGGCCCGGGATGGGCGTGAAATGAACCCGCGTTGCCTCTTCAGCGGCCGCCGGTGATCTTCCGGCTCCGCTGTTCCTGGGCCAGCGGCCCGTACGGGTAGACCCCGACGCGCGGCCGGCTCACCTCGCTCAGCCGCATCAGCTCCCCCTCGGTCAGCAGCAGGTCCGCGGCCGCGAGGTTGTCGGCGAGCTGTTCCGTGCTGCGTGCACCCAGGATCACCGACGTCACGGCCGGCTGTTCCGCCAGCCAGGCCAGGGACACCTGGGCGGCGCTGGCCTCGTGCCGGCCGGCGATGTCATGCACCGCCTCCACGATCTCCCAGGTCCGCGGGTCCGCGTTCCTGGCTTTCCACGCCTCCATGCCGCGCTCCGGGTTTTCGCCCAGCCGGGTGGCCCCGGCGGGCGGCTGGTCCCGCTTGTACTTCCCGGAGAGCCAGCCCCCGCCCAGCGGCGACCAGGGCAGCAGCCCGATCCCGGCGTCGAGTGCGGCCGGAACAATCTCGGACTCGATCTCGCGGACCAGCAGGCTGTACTGCGGCTGCAGCGTCACGGGTCCGTTCCAGCCCTGGGCATGGGCCACGTGGACGGCCTTCGTCAGCTGCCAGCCCAGGAAATTCGAGAAGCCGTAGTAGGCGATTTTCCCGCTGCAGACGGCGTCGTGCAGGAACCGCAGGGATTCCTCCAGCGGCGTGATCGGATCCCAGGCATGCAGCTGGTACAGGTCGATCTGCTCCACGCCGAGGCGCCGCAGCGAGTCATCCAGTGCGCGGTTCAGGTGCCGGCGGGAGGTGCCGACGTCGTTGGGGGCCTTGCCGGTCGGAAAGCGGCCCTTGGTGGCGAGCACCACGCGGTCCCGGGCCTCCGGTCGCGCGGCGAGCCAGCGGCCGATGATCTCCTCCGAGACCCCCGCGGCGTAGACATCGGCGGTGTCGATGAAGTTGCCGCCCGCCGCGAGGTAGTCATCCAGGATGGCGTGGGATTGTTCCTCGGTGGCTTCGGCGCCGAAGGTCATGGTGCCGAGCGCGTAGGTGGAGACGACGGCGCCGCTGGTGCCCAGGGTGCGGTACTGCATGGCGCTCCTCCTAGTCTTCGGTGGGAGTGGTGCGCAGCGGGTGGTAGTTCCGCCAGCTGTGCTCGGGCGCGTAGCCCAGCAGCCGTTTGGCCTTGTCGATCGAGAGCAGGGTTTCGTGCTCGCCGAGTTCCTTGACCACAGGCGCGTTGGGGAACACCTCCGCGGCGAGGCTGGCGCTGGAGCGGCTCATTACCGTGTCCGCGTTGGCGATGATGAACGCCTCGAACCCCGGGGTGCCGTGCTCGAGGGCCCGTGCCACCGCCTGCGCGCCGTCCCGGCCGTCGATGTAGCCCCAGAGGTTCCACTTGCGCAGCCTGGCGTCGGCGTCGAAGCCGGGGAACTCCTCATAGTCCTCCGGATCCATCACGTTGGAGAACCGCAGGCCGGTGATGCTCAGCTCCGGATCCCATCGGGTGAGCTGGACCGCCATCTGTTCCTCGAGGTGCTTCACCAGGGAGTACGTGCTTTCCGGCCGGGCCGGGTACTCCTCGTCGACCGGGATATAGGGAGGGTCGACGTCGAACGGCAGTCCCAGCACCGTCTCGCTGGAGGCGTACACAATTTTCTTGATCCCGGCCCGGCGGGCCGCCTGGAACACGTTGTAGGTGGCCTGCATGTTGTTCTCGAAGGTGGCAGCATCCGGGGCGTGGCCGGGTGCCGGGATCGCGGCCAGGTGCACCACCGCGTCGAACCCCGCGTGCCGGTCCTCCAGGCCCAGGAGCACGTCCACCACCTGGCCGTAATCGCGCAGGTCCACCTCGGTAAACCCGCGCCCGCGCGTGCCGGTGCGGTCCAGGTTGGTGACCTCGTGCCCGTCCTCACTCAGCCGCCGGACGACGCTCCGGCCCAGCTTTCCGCTTCCTCCGGTAACAGCAACTCTCATCGGTACTCCTCGCATCGTGGGCAGTGTGGCGTTCGTTCCACCCTAGAGGTGGCCGGGGACGGTGCACACCCCCTGGCCGGCTACGCGCGTGACTTTCGGCCCTAGGCGCGGCCGGGCCGACCGGTCAGGCTGGGGCCATGAACGCTGATCAGCGGATAGTCGTGGGCGTGGACGGTTCGGACTTCTCGACAAAGGCGCTTCGGGTCGCCGGGCGCATGGCCCGCAGCCTGGACGCGCCGCTGGAAGTCGTCACCTGTCTGGGCACCTCGGACCTCTTCCTGGCCTCGCACCTGCCCGAGGAGAGCACCCCCACCACCACCCAGCTTGAGGAGACGGCCAAACGGCTCGTCGACGAATCCCTCGAACGTGCCTTCGGAGGCGACGTCCCGGCAGGCCTGACCCGGACCGTGAAGTTCGGCCCGCCGGCCAAGGTCCTGGTCGAGGCGAGCCGGGATGCCCAGCTCCTGGTGGTCGGCCGGCGCGGCCGCGGCGGCTTCCTCGCACAGATCATGGGATCGGTCAGCGGCGCCTGCGCGGCCCATGCCCACTGCCCGGTACTTGTGGTCGGCGACGACGAGGACAAACGCCAGGCGAGGGAATGAGCCGCAGCCAGTGGCCGGTGCGGGCCTTCTGGATCCTCACCGGTGCGCTGACGCTCCCCGCCGCGGTGACGGGGCTGCTGTTCACGGAGATCTACCAGGGCGTAGTGGCAGCGGAGCTCCTGCCCGGTGCGGTGTCCCAGGACCTGATGTCCGCCGTCGCCGGCGTGGCCCTGCCGGTGCTGGCCGTCGCCGACCGCCGGGGACGCCCCAAGCTGCAGCTCGTGGCGCTGGGAGTCCTGGGTTACCTGTTCTACGCCTACGGTATCTACTCCATCGAGCGGACGTACAACGGTTTCTATCTCGTCTACCTGGCCGTCTTTGCCCTGTCCTTCTGGGGGATGGTCTTCACGGCACTGGAGCTCCGGGCGGACGGGACGAGGCGGGCGCGGCTGCCCAGGGGGATCAGGGTCATGTCCGCTTCGGGCGCGCTCCTGCAGCCGCTCATTTTTTATCCGCTGTGGATCGCCATGCTGCTGCCGCTGATGCGGGCCGGCGATCAAATCGATTCGCTCTACTCCGTCTTCGTCCTTGACCTGTGCTTCATCATGCCGGCCTTCCTCATCCTCGCCGTCCTGACGTTCCGGGGCCGCTGGCCCGGGCTGGTGTTCATGCCCGCGTTGTACCTGCTCGGCTTCACCCTGATCTTCTCCCTGGCCCTGGGGGAACTGTTCAAGCCGCTGTTCGACGTCCCCGTGTCCGCGCTGTCCCTGTGGTCCTCGGTGCTGCTCTCGGCCCTGTTTTTGGTGCTGGGCGGGCTGCATCTCTGGAAGCTGGACCTGAATCCCGGCGGCGGCGCGGCACGTCGCAACCAGCAAGCACAAGAAGGTAGCCGCATCCGATGAGCCGGCCACCTGCCTCCCTCCGGCTCCGTGGACCGCTGGCTGCCCTGGCGGCGGCAGCGGCCGCCGCCGGCTACGTCCTCGCCGTCCGGCCCCGGATGCTGCACTGGGGCGCGACCGCCCAGGAGACTGCCGCCCCGCTTCCGGGCGATGAGCTGGTGCGAACGCCCCGGATGCAGAGCACACGGGCCGTTACCATCAACGCACCGGCTGCAAGTGTCTGGCCCTGGCTGGTCCAGCTGGGGGCCGGACGCGGCGGGATGTACAGCTATGACCTGCTGGAGAACGCAGCGGGCCTCGGCATGCACAGCGCAGACCGGCTCCTTCCCGAATACCAGCAGCTCGACGTCGGAGACGTCGTCCCGCTGGTGTCCAGGGAGG
This sequence comes from Pseudarthrobacter sp. PvP090, assembly GCF_040547365.1. Classification (NCBI taxonomy): domain Bacteria; kingdom Bacillati; phylum Actinomycetota; class Actinomycetes; order Micrococcales; family Micrococcaceae; genus Pseudarthrobacter; species Pseudarthrobacter sp. PvP090. The sequence continues at coordinate 9,901 of NZ_JBEPPO010000024.1, read as the reverse complement.
GTCCGGACGTGGGGATTCCGGTCCGGCGCGTGGAGGCCGGATCGGTGCTGGGTCTTGGCGGCACGATGGATCCGCGCACCGGTCAGATCAGGCCGTCCGGCGGTGCTCCCGCGGGGCCGCGGGTGGAGCTCGGCTGGACGTTTGTGCTGCAGCCCGTCAACGGGCACAGCACGCGGTTGCTGTCCCGGACGCGCTACGACTATTCCCCGCTGCCCGTGGGGCTGATCCTCCGGCCGGTACTGGAACCCCTGCAGTTCGTCATGGAGCGGCGCATGCTCCTGGGCATCAAGTCCCGGGCGGAAGGCCTCGGCCGGTAGCCGCGCTGGCTGGTCGGCCTGCGGCCTTCATGACCTTGTGCCCTACGCCGGCGGCCCGCGCGGGAATAGCCTGAGAGTTCAGGGGCGGTGTGCGGCCGCCCGCCGGGTTCCTGGAGGCAAACGGTGAAATCGGCCAAAACCAGCATCATCGCCGGCATCGCATTGATGGCGGCCGGTATCCTGCTGCTGCTGGATCTGCTCGGGATCCTGGACAGCGCGGCCCTCGTGTGGCCGCTGATTTTCGCTGCGGCCGGGACCACATTTGTGGCCCTGTTCTTCCGCAGCCGGGACAACTGGTGGGCCGCCATCCCCGGCTCGGTTTTCCTGGGCCTGGCGGCGGTCATCCTGATCACCCAACTCTGGCCGGGACCGGCGGCGTACTGGGCCGGCGCCTTCCTGTTCCTGTTCATGGGCCTGGGCTTCGGTGCGGTGTATGTGCGCGAACGCTCCAACTGGTGGGCGCTGATCCCCTGCGGAGTGATGCTGACGCTGGCCCTGGTCGTGGCGCTCCCGCCGGCCTGGGAAGGCATGCCGGTTGCCGCCGTGCTGTTCCTGGGCCTAGCTGCCACGTTCGCGGCGCTTTCCCTGGTTCCCGTCCGGCCCGAGCACCACCCCGGGCAGCCTGCCGCCGTCCCCGCCCAGCCCGGGAATGCGGAACCAGCCAGGATGAAGTGGCCGCTGATTCCGGCCGCGGTCCTGGCCGTGATGGGGCTGATCTTCGCCCTGCAGGCCACGGCACTGCTCACCGCCGGCGAGTACCTCGTCCCGGCGCTCCTCGTGCTCGCCGGCGTGGCGCTGCTGGTCTACGCCTACCGCCACCGCACCGGCGGCCACCACAACGTGCATGGGGCCTGACGGATCAGCTGTCCCCGCCCAGTTCAGCCATGGCCGCCCGCAGGCGCGTGCCGGCGTCGTCCGCCACCTCGCGGACCGCGGGGTTCCCGCTGAGCTGCACCATGGTTTGCGGGTCGATGGCCTGGACCGTCGTCGCCGTGGCCCCCGTGCCGCGGCGCACCACCACATTGCAGGGCAGGAGCGCCCCCATTTCCGGTTCCGCGGCGAGCGCCCGGCTCGCAAGCATCGGATTGCAGGCACCGAGGATGACGTAGTCCCCCAGTGCGTCCGCGGCGTCCTCGCCGAGTTTGGCGGCAAAGGTCGCGCGCACATCGATTTCCGAGAGTATCCCGAAGCCCTGGGCGGCGAGCGCGGCACGCGTCTTTTCGACGGCGTCCTCCCAGCTCAGCGGGACGACGGCGGTGTAGGTGTAGCTCATGCTGTTGCTCCTGGAGTGGTCTTGGCCGGCAGAAGGTAGTCGACGAACCAGTCCCTGGCGAGGATGGCAGCCGCCGCAAGCGTACCCGGTTCCTCGAAGAGATGCGTGGCGCCCTGGACCACGGCCAACTGGCTGGGGCAGCGCATCATGGACTTCGCCTTGCGGTTGAGCTCCAGCACCTCGTGGTCGTAGCTGCCCACGATGAGGAGGGTGGGCGCCCGGACGGCGGACAGCCTGGGGCCGGCCAGATCGGGGCGGCCGCCGCGGGAGACGACGGCGTCGATCCTGGCGGTTGGCTCGGAGGCAGCCCAGAGCGCGGCCCCGGCACCGGTACTGGCCCCGAAATAGCCGATCGTGCAGTCGGCCGTGTCCTTGCGGATGGCGAGCCAGTCGGTGGCGGCGGACAGCCGGCGGGCCAGCAGTTCGATGTCGAAGACGTTGGCCCGGTTCCGCTCCTCGGCCGGGGTCAGCAGGTCCAGCAGCAGCGTGCCGAGCCCGGCCTGCTGGAGCACTCCGGCCACATACCGGTTCCGCGGGCTGTGCCGGCTGCTGCCGCTGCCGTGCGCGAACAGCACTACGGCGCGGGCCGGGACGGGCAGGTGCAGCTGTCCCTGGAGCCTGACTCCTCGCGACGGGATCTCGACTTCCTCATCGATCTCCGCGGCGTCCTGCCCGCTGGCCGTGGCAGGCTGCCGGGACGCCGGCTGCGAGTTCTGCAGTCGCTTGGCCGCGGCGTCGAGCAGCTGCACCACCTCGTCGTCTTCAGTGGGCGAGAAATCACGGTAGTGGTAGCCGACCGCGGAGAACTGGTGCGGGGTGGCGAGGCAGACCACCTCGTCGGGCTCGGTCAGGCTCCTGAGGGTGTCGGCGGGGGCGACCGGAACGGCCAGGATGACCCTCGCGGCACCGAGCTTCCGGGCGATCCGGCAGGCGACCCGGGCGGTGGATCCGGTGGCGATCCCGTCGTCGACAATGACGGCGATGCGTCCCGTGAGGTCCTGCCGGGTCCGGCCCTTCCGGAACCGGACGACGCGGTTCTCCAGCACGGCGCGTTCGTGGTTTTCGACGGCCTGCAGCTCTGCGTCACTGACCCGGGCATGGGCCAGCACGTGTTCTTCCAGCACGCGGGCGCCGCCCTCCCCGATCGCCCCCATGGCAAGCTCGGGCTGGTAGGGAAGGCCAAGCTTCCGCACCACGATCACGTCCAGCGGCGCGTCGAGGGCGGCGGCGACTTCGAAGGCGACGGGGACGCCGCCGCGGGGCAGGCCCAGGACCACGATGTCCTGACCCCGCAACTCCGCCAGCCGCCTTCCCAGCTGCCGGCCGGCGTCGACCCTGTCTTCGAAAATGCTCATCGGTATGGCTTTCCAATCGGGATGTCGGCCGTGACCTCATCCAGGCGTGCGCTCCGCAGGCTGGGAAATTGACCAGTTGGCCGCTCCCTCCCACTATCTGTCAGGCGGGCCCGGGATGTGAGGGCCTTTGTGCCCGGATTGGCCGGCGCCCCCGCCCGGTGTCCTGCGACGCCCTCCACCGTCCCCCGCGCCGCTCCGCACGGACCCGGAAACTGGCGCCACGTCCCGCCGCGGCCGGCTTTGCGGTCCGGGTTCCGCCCGTGGCCGGGTGCGTCATTGGCGGCGGGAAACGGCTGTATATAATTTCCCGGTACGGTTTTGCAGCGAGCCGTTGGATTGTTCTTCGATCCGGCCGTCCGCCGTCCGCCACTGCCGTTCTCCCGCAGGTGGGCCGCCCGTCCGGATCGTTTTGACCTGAGTGAAACGGCACGACGAGACAGTGGTTAGCGAATCAATCGCAGCTTCCCTAGACGCAACTTCAACCAACCAGCACCTGAATGAACTGGTGCTCAACAGCTCCGACGTTGAGGAGTTCCTGCGCGAACTGGCGCGGGTTTCCGCGCGCAGCCTCTCGGAACCCGGCGACGAGATCCTGTGCGGGATCACGCTCTTCCGTCACCGGAAGGCAGCGACGGTGGCCAGCAGCAGTGCGGCCGCGCAGGCCATGGACGAAATCCAGTACACCTTCGGCGACGGCCCGTGCGTGACGGCGTCCCGGGAACAGGAAACCGTCCATATCCGGGATCTCGAGGATTGCGGGCGCTGGCCACAGTACGCCGCCACCGTCCGGGGCCACGGCGTCCGCTCGATCCTGGCCCTGCCATTCCTGCTGGACGGCGACACGCGTGCGGCCCTGAACCTCTACTCGCACCGGTCCGGCCGGTTTGATGGCAGGGCGATGGACCTGGCCCGGAACTTCGTGAGCCAGGCGTCGCTGGCGCTGCGCCTGGCGGTGCGTTTCGCGCACTACAGCGACACCGCGGCGAACCTCCGCGCGACCCTGGAAACACGGACCGGCATTGACGTCGCGGTAGGCATCATCATGGCGCAAAACCGCTGCAGCCAGGCCGAGGCCTTCGAACTCCTCAAGGCCGCTTCCAGCGCACGCAACATCAAGCTGCACGCCGTGGCGGCCGGGGTTGTGGAGTCGCTCGGCAAGGGGCCGGCCCGGACGCACTTCGACGCCTAAACCCCGCGCCGGAGCGGGCCTCAGCGACGAAAGCCGGCTACCGGGGCCGGTGCGGCCTGTCCATTGGCGCTAGGGCGCGGCCGCTATGTCCAGGATGGTGCGGATCGTGTCCTCGTGCGCCAGGATCCGGAAGTGGCCGGCGGTGTCGAGCTGGATATTCCGGGCGCCAGGGAGCATGCTCCCCTCCGGAATATGCGGGTCAAAGACACCGTAGACCGAGGTGATGTGCTCATTGACCCGTTCCTCACGCAATAGCTGCATGGTCACGGCACTCCGGGGCGAGAAGGCGCGCAGGCTCGGCAGCAGCATGAACGAGGCATAGCGTGAGCCGGAGAACGGTGCACAGACCGCCACCATGCCGGCGATCCGGCGTTCCGGGTCCAGCTGCATCATCACGAATTTGCCGATCAGTCCGCCTTTGCTGTGGGCCACGATCATCGCGTCCGAGAGGTCACGGTCCCGGATGTATCCGGCGATCAGGTCCGCCGCCTTGGGCACCGCGCGCCGGTTCCGGCGCAACAGGGGCAGCACATGCACCGGATGGCCGGCCTCATGGATCCGCCGGACCAGCGGCAGCATAAAGCGCCAGTCCTCATACACCCCGGGAATCACGACCACAGGCCGGCCGGTCCCGCCGAGGAATTCCTCGGGCCCGGTCCGGGAGACAGCGCTGAGGACCTGGCGGCCCGCGGCATAGAGGTAGTCCTGGACCCACCAGCGGGCGGCCTGCAGGATTCCGCTCATGCCGGGCGTCCCTGGGGGGCCTCTCCGGCCGTCCGGCGGATCCCGGCGAAGTCGAGGATGGCTCCCGCCACTTCCACGGAACGGTTGTGCTGCACCACGTGTCCGGTGCCTTCTATTTCGAGCAGTTGCCCCTGGGCTGCCTGCGCGGCCAGCCGGCTGCACCAGCCGGCGGAGGCCACGGGGTCGTTGGCGCCGCGCACCACGAGGACCGGAGCGGACACCCGGGCAATCTTCTGCTCCGTGGCATAGCCCATCATGACGCGCAGGGTCTTCAGGTACCAGGTGGGTCCGCACCGGAGATAGTCGGTGAAGACAAGGGCGTTCGAGGACGGGCTTTCGAAGAACAGGCTGTCCCGGCCCAGCGCCAGGGCCTGCTGCGCCACGGTGCGCCGCTTCGCGTCGACCACCGGTCCCATCAGGACCAGCTGGGAGATCCGGCCAGGTTGCTGAAGGGCCGCTTCAATCGCGAACTGGGTGCCCATCGAGTGTCCGACCAGCACGAACTCCAGGACCCCCAGCTGTTCCAGGGCGCCGAGGATGAAGGTGGCGTGGTTGGCGACCGAGAGGGTGTGCTCCGGGCGTGGCGTCGCGCCGAATCCGGGCAGGTCGATCGAGTAGGTGTCAACAGATTCCGCCAGCAGCCCGTGGAGCCTGCTGAGGTAGCGGTGCGAGACGCCGATCCCGTGGATCAGCACGACGGCCGGACCGGCCCCCTCGCCGCCGGCCGGGCCGGCGGGCCTTGTGGAGACGTACACATGGCCCAGATGGCCTGCCGCCTCGATCTCCAAGCGGTCGGGCCTGCTCATGGTGGGCTCTTTTCTGTTCAGCGCCTGGGTTCAGGGCCACTCGTCAGCGTCCAGTAAGCATACTGACAGAACCCGCCGGTCAGTCATTCCTCTTGTCGCGCTCGCTGAATTCCTCATCGAGGTCGTAGTGCCTGAATTCGGTCTCCGGATTCGGTTCGCCGTCCGCCACGTATTCGTGGTCCAGCTGCCGCTGGACCTGGCTGTCGAGGACCTGCAGATCCTTGTCCGCCACCTTGGTGAGGTCCTCCGGGAATTCATCCTCCGGCGTGAGGTGCAACTTCTCGGTCATGGCATGCCTCTCTGGACCGGGAAGGTGGACTCGAATTTGCGGTGTCCCGGCCGCCTTCAGAATAGCCGCGGCCACCGAAGATTGGAATCCGCAGGCATGGCCGCGGTGGGGCTGCCAGCCCCCTCACCGCCCGGCCCGGCAGCCGGGCGGCCTCAGTCCGCAGCCGGCGCCCGGTCTACGCGGGGCCGACGTTGACGAGCCAGTCCGTCCCGAACCGGTCCGTGCACATGCCGAAGACGTCTCCCCAGGGTGCTTTCTCCATGGGGACGGTCACTTGTCCGCCGTCGGCGAGCTTGTCGAAGTAGCCGCGCAGTTCGGCCTCGTCGGAGCCGCTGAGCGACACCGAGATGCTGCTGCCCGGCGTGTAGTCCATGCCGTTGGGGGTGTCCGCACCCATCAGCACCATGCCTTTGTCCGTGGTCAGCATGGCGTGCATGATCTTGTCCTGCTCGGAGGCATCTTCGCTGGCATGGTACTCGCCGAAGGTGCTCATGTTCAGTTCGCCGCCAAATACCGACTGGTAGAAGGTCATGGCTTCTTTCGCATTGTCGCGGAAGCTCAGGTACGGGTTAAGCGTGGTCATATCCGGGACTCCTTGCAGCTGGGGCGCCGGCCAGGGTGCCGTGGGGCGGCCGCGGCGGCGCACGTTACAGGGCATATCCTGCCCCACATCAGCCCTTCAGGGTAGGTGCCGCCGCCTAGGCCGTCTGGCCGGCGTGCTCGCCCTCCTCGATTTCCTCCAGCAGTTTGTCGTTGAAGGCGGGAAGGTCGTGCGGGTTCCGGCTGGTCACGAGGCCCTGGTCGACCACCACCTCCTGGTCGCTCCAGTTGGCGCCCGCATTCTTCAGGTCGGTCTGGAGCGTGTGGTAGGAAGTGACATTCCGGCCACTGATGACCCCGGCGTCGATGAGCAGCCAGGGCCCATGGCAGATCGAGGCCACCGGCTTGTGCTGCTCGAAGAAGGCCCTGGTAAACGCCTGGGCGCCCTTGTCGGCCCGGAGGTGGTCCGCGTTCACGACGCCGCCGGGGATCACCAGCGCGTGGAAATCGGAGGCGTTCGCCTCGGCGACGGTGAGGTCGACGTCGAACTTCTGCCCCTTTCCGGTGCCGTCGAAGCCCTGGAGCTTCCCGCTCTTGAGGGCCACCAGCGTGGGTTCGCCGCCGGCCTCCTTCACCGCGTCCCAGGGGCTGGTCAGTTCCACCTGCTCCACACCGTCCGTGAGCAGGAAGGCGACTTTCTTACCGGCAATGTTGTGCTTTGACATGGGTCCTCCTCTGGTGCCCGGGGAGGTCCGCGCAGCCGGTGGCCCGGCGGGGATCCTCCGCACGGAGAGATTGATGCCTTACACGATCCACTTTAGGAAGTGACAAAAACATAAGCAAGCTGATGATGTTGTCTCCGGCCACCGGCCCTCTGGCCAGCTCAACGCGGCCTCGCTACTCTGGCGGGAAGGACTGCTACCCGAAAGAAGGCCGTCATGGACGAACAGCACATCCTGGAACGAATTTCAGCGCTGGTGGAGGAAGAGCAGGCGCTCCGCGAGAAGGCCCCGTCCTCCTCGCCGGACTATGAACACGGTCCCGAGCACGCCCGGCTGAAGCGCATTGAAGAGGACCTGGACCAGTGCTGGGACCTCCTGCGGCAGCGCCGGGCCAAGTTGCAGTACGGCGAAGATCCTGATGAGGCGGAGCCCCGCCCCGTCAAGCAGGTGGAAAACTACGAGTCCTGAGCCCAGGCGGGTGTGTGGTGCTGATTGGGCTGCTGGGCGACGTCATGCTGGGCCGGCTCGTGAACGAGCGGCTGAGGCGGGTCGGCGCCGACTACCCCTGGGGAGACACGGACCCCGTGCTGCGCCAGGCGGACCTCACCATCGCCAACCTCGAATGCGTCCTGGCAGCCGGCGGGGAGCCGCAGGCCGGAAAGGTGTTCCATTTCCGGTCCGACCCCAAGAACGTGGCAAGCCTCCGGTCCGCGGGGATCGGGATGGTGTCACTGGCCAACAACCATGTCCTGGACTACGGGGCCGGCGCCTTCCGCGAAATGCTGCCGGCGCTCGAGACGGCCGGCATCCTGCACGCCGGTGCCGGCCTGGACCGGGACGCCGCCCGCCGGCCTGCGGTGCGCCGTGTGTCCGGGACCGCCGTCGGGCTCATTGCCTTCACCGACAACCAGCCGGACTGGGAAGCCGGCCGCGGGCCCGGTGTCTACTACGTTCCGGTGGTGGACGGCGATGCCAGGGTGGCTGAGCTGCTGGCGCTGGTCCGGCGGACGAAGGCCCGCGTCGGGCTCCTGATCGTCTCCGCGCACTGGGGGCCGAACTGGGGCTCCGGCGCACCTCCCGAGCACCGCGAGCTGGCGCGGGCCCTCATCGAGGCGGGGGCCGACGTCGTCTACGGGCATTCGCCGCACATTTTCCGCGGCGTCGAGCTGTTCCGGAACCGGCCGATCATCTACAGCGCCGGGGACTTTGTGGACGACTACGCCGTGGATCCGGCGGAGCGCAACGACCAGTCGTTCATCTTCCTGCTTGAGACCGACGGCGGCACACCGTTGAGGCTGCGGCTGTTTCCCACGCTGATCACCAATTTCCGGGCACAGTTGGCCAGCCGGGATTCCCGGCAGATCGCGGAACGGATGCAGCGGCTCAGCCGGCACCTCGGGACGGCCAGCAGCTGGGACGCCGCCGGCGGATTCCTGGAGATCCCGCTGGGCGCCGATGGCTGAGACACCGCTCCGCGCCGCCTACAACGTCCCGATTTCCCGGTTCACGGCCGGCATGATCTCGGTGGCAAGAATCTCGATGGACCGGGCGGTCTCGGCAAATGGCAGGCCCCCGAGTCCGATCTGGGCCAGATAGCGGCTGGTGCCGAGCGTGTCACGAATTTCCAGCAGTTTCTCCGTGACCTGCTGCGGGCTGCCGACCAGCAGACCGCCGCCTGGTTCGGCCCAGTCGTCAAAGGTGGAGCGCGGAAAATGGTCCACGGGACGCGGCATATTCTGCTCGAAGTAGGACCGGTAGTGGGGGTAGAAGGTGTTGCGCGCCTGCTGTGAGGTGGGCGCCGAATAGAAGTGGCCGCCGGCGCCCACCTGCAGGGCGCCCGGGTCGTGGCCTGCGTCGGCGGCCGACTGGCGGTATAGCTCCACGAGCCGGCGGAACCGGGCGGGTCCGGACAGCAGGGCGATGAAGAGGGGAAGCCCCATGCGTCCTGCCCGCGCGAAACTGGCCGGGGTTCCGCCGACACCGACCCAGATGGGGAGCCTGCCCTGGACCGGGCGCGGCGCGATGTCCATTCCGGGAATGCTCTGCGTCAGCGCCCCTTCCCAGGTCACGGCGGCGTTGTCCCGCAGCTCCAGCAGCAGCCGCAGCTTCTCCTCGAAGAGGGCGTCATAGTCCGCTAGTTCGTGGCCGAACAGCGGGTAGGACTCGATAAAAGCGCCACGGCCGGCGATGATCTCCGCGCGCCCGTCGGAGATCAGGTCCAGGGTGGCGAACTGCTCGAAGAGCCTCACCGGATCCTGGGTGGAGAGCACCGTGACGGCCGTGCCGAGCCGCAGACTCGTGGTTTCCCTGGCGACGGCGGCCAGCACGATCTCCGGCGCGGACAGGGCGAAGTCGCGCCGGTGATGCTCGCCGAGGCCCAGAAACCCCAGGCCCGCTTGCTCCGCCAGTTTGGCAAGCTCAATGATCTCCTTCAGGCGCTGCTGCGGGGACAGCGCCATGCCGGTGCTGGGATCGCGGGAAAGCTCGCCGAAGGTGAAGATACCGAAGTCCATATTTTATTGAACATTCAAGCATTGTCTTTTGTTCCACGCCGCCCCAGTCTCCCGGCAGGGGGGGGGGGGCGGGGGGGGCCGCCCCCCCCCCCCCCCCCACCCCCCCCCCCCCCCCCCACCACCCCCCCCCCCCCCCATTGTCTGAACCCGCCC
>NZ_JBEPPO010000023.1:0-22233 GCF_040547365.1 Pseudarthrobacter sp. PvP090 | reverse complement strand
GTCTTCGAGCAGTCCATGACGTTCGTGGACGGCTACCTGCACCCGGGCGAGGCGCCCGGCATCGGCGTCGAATTCAACGAAGAAGCCGCCGCGGCATACCCGTACCAGCAGGCCTACCTGCCCTACAACCGCCTCGTCGACGGAACGGTCCACGACTGGTGACACACCCTACAGCAGCCCCCGCCCCCGTCCGCCGAGTCGTAGTCATGGGCGTCTCCGGCTGCGGCAAGACCACCATCGGTGACCTCGTGGCCCGCGAACTGGGTGTCCCGTTCCTGGACGGCGATTCCCTGCACCCGCTCGAGAACGTCGCCAAGATGGCGGCCGGCACCCCGCTGACCGACGAGGACCGCTGGCCCTGGCTCGCCACCGTGGGCAGCACCCTGGCGAACAGGGGCGACGACGGGCTGGTCCTGGCCTGTTCCGCACTCCGGCGCTGCTACCGCGACGCCATCCGCGCCCTGGCGCCCGGCACCGTGTTCCTGCACCTGCACGGCAGCAAAGAGGTGCTCGGCTCCCGGCTCGAAGGCCGTTCCGGCCATTTCATGCCGGCTGCGCTGCTGGACTCACAGCTCGCAACGCTGGAACCCCTGGAGGCCGACGAAGCCGGGATCGTAGTCGACATCGCCGCCCCGGTCAGCCAGGTGGTGACGGACTCCCTGGCCGGGATTGCCGCCGCCGGTCCGGCCGCTCCGGCCGGCAACGGCAGCGCTGCCGCGGGCACCCAAGGCCGCCAGTTCGACGTCGACCTTCAGGCCGCGCCGTTCAACCTCGATGACGACGCGGTTGCGTGGGTGGATGCCACGATCGCCGGGATGAGCCTCGAGGAAAAGATCGGCCAGCTGTTCATCAACCACAACAACGACTACTCCCCGGAGTATCTGGACGGCATCCTGGAGAAGTACCACGTGGGCGGCATGCGCTACCGGCCGGGGCCCTCCGCTGCGGTGCAGGACCACATCCGCTATGCGCAGTCGAAGACCCGCATCCCGCTGCTGGTGGCCTCCAACCCGGAAATGGGAGGAGCCGGAAGCTGCGACGACGGAACGTTTGTGTCGACGCACCTGCAGGCCGGCTCGCACCCGGACAAGGCCATCGCCCGGCAGATGGGGCAGGTGGCCGGCGTCGAAACCGCGGCGCTGGGCTGCAACTGGGCGTTCGCGCCGATCGTGGACATCCACTACAACTGGCGGAATACCGTCATCTCCACCCGGGCCTTCGGCAACACCCCGGAGATCGTGGTGGAGCGCGCCAAGGAGTATTTCGACGGCATCAGCGAGTCACCCACCGCCTGCGCCATGAAGCACTTCCCGGGCGACGGCATGGACGAACGCGACCAGCACGTCGTTACCTCTTACAACACCCTGGGCTACGAGGAGTGGAACCGGACGTACGGGCACGTGTACCGGGAGATGATCGGGCATGGCGTGCAGTCCATCATGATCGGGCACATCGGGGCACCGGAACTTTCCCGGCACTTCCGCCCCGGCCTGGCGGACGGGGACATCCTCCCCGCGACGCTGGCGCCGGAACTGCTCCAGGACCTGCTCCGCGGCGAGCTCGGCTTCAACGGGCTGATCCTCACGGACGCGTCCCAGATGATCGGCCTGACGCAGGCCATGAAGCGCAAGGACCTGGTTCCGGCCACAATCGCCGCCGGCTGCGACATGTTCCTGTTCTTCCGCAACCCGGCCGAGGACTTCCAGTACATGCTGGACGGCTACAAGTCCGGCGTCATTTCCGAGGAACGGCTGCACGACGCGCTGCGCCGGATCCTAGCGCTGAAGGCCAGCCTGGGGCTGCACCGCAAACCGGCCGCGGAGCTTGTCCCGCCGGCCGTTGCGCTCGGCGTGATCGGAGGCGAAGCCCACCGGGCCGTGGCAGCGGAAATCGCGGACAAGACCGTCACCCTGGTCAAGGACACCGCGAACAACCTTCCCATCACGCCGGAGACGCATCCGCGGATCCGGCTGTACGGCATCTCCGGCGGTGCGGACTTCACCCGCGCGGATCCGCTGGCCTACCTGGACACCGTCAAGGCGGAGCTGGAAAGTGCCGGCTTCGAGGTGCACCTGTTCAAGACGGCGGACCAGCGCGAGGCGGCAGGGGAGACCGGCGTGAATTTCATGTCGGTCATCTCCGAGGAAGCCACCGGCGATTACGCGGACAAGTATGACGCCGCGTTCGTGTTCGCCAATGTGAAGGGCTTCGCCCAAGAGGCGGCCATCCGGATCAAGTGGTCCACCCCAATGGCCGCGGAAATCCCCTGGTACGTCACCGAGGTCCCCACCGTGTTCGTCTCGCTCAACCAGCCCAACCACCTGATTGACGTGCCGATGGTGAAGACCGCAATCCACGCCCACGCGGGAACCCGGGAGGCCATCCGGGCCACCATCGAGAAGATCCGGGGCAAATCGGAGTTCCAGGGCACGTTCAACGAGAACGTGTTCTGCGATTCCTTCGACACCCGGCTCTGACCGGGCCGTTCAGGGGCGCCGGGGCTGGCCGGACCGTAGTTTCCGCCACGGTTCCGGACGGCCGCCGCTGTTTCGGACGGGCGCTGCGCGGATCCCCGCCGCGCTTGTCCGAAACCGCAGCGCAGGTCCGAAACCGCCGCGAAAGCCCCTCCCGCGCCACGCCGCGCAGGCGTAGCGTATGGCCATGGAGAAGACCGGATGTGTGGTGGTCGGCGGCGGGCCGGCGGGCATGATGCTGGGACTGCTGCTGGCGCGGGCCGGCGTGCAGGTCACGGTGCTGGAGAAGCACGATGATTTCTTCCGGGACTTCCGCGGCGACACCGTCCACGCCTCCACCATCCGGCTGATCGATGAGCTGGGCCTGGGCGAGGAATTCCGCCGGCTCCCGCAAAGCCGGCTGAGCAACGTCAGCATCCCGGTGCCCGGCGGTCCGCCCGTGACCATGGGCAACTTCGATTCGCTGCCGCCGCCCTACAACTACGTGGCCATGATGCCGCAGTGGGACTTCCTGAACTTCCTGGCCGACGCCGCCGCGCAGGAACCGTCCTTCAGCCTGCGGATGGGCCACAAGGCCACCTCGCTGGTCCGCAACGGCGGCCGCGTCACGGGGGTCCGCTACCGGACCGCGGACGGTGCCGGGGGAGAGATCAGGGCGGACGTCGTGGTTGCGACGGACGGGCGCCATTCCGCCCTGCGCGCCTCGGCAGGGCTGGCCCCGAAGGAGTATCCCGTGCCGTTCGACACCTGGTGGTTCCGGCTGCCCCGGCTCGCCTCCGAGCGCGGCGAAATCGCGGGAATCATGCCGGTCTTCGGCCGCGGCGAGGCACTGCTGGCGCTCAACCGCACCGACTACTTCCAGATGGGATACCTCGCGCCGAAGGGCACCGACGCCCGGATCCGCGCCGAGGGCGTTGAGGGCTTCCGACGCCGGGTCGCGGCGCTCCGCCCCGATCTCGCCGACCGCGTGGATGCGATCGCGTCGCTGGAGGATCTGCACTGGCTGGACGTGCGCCTGGAACGCCTGCGCCACTGGCACATCAACGGGCTGCTCTGCATTGGGGACGCCGCCCATGCGATGTCCCCGGCCGGCGGGGTCGGGATCAACCTGGCCATCCAGGACGCCGTGGCCGCCGCGGAGTGTCTGGCCCCGGCGCTGCTACGGGGCCAGGTTTCCCGCGCGGACCTGGCGAAAGTGGAACGACGGCGGCGGACGCCCACCGTCATCGTGCAGACGGTGCAGCGGGTGATGCACCGGCTGCTGTTCGAACCGATCATGACCGGGACGCGCGCCGGGGCGCCGGCCATCATGCTGTTCGTGGCGAGGCACCTCCCGGCTGTCGGCAGGGTGCTTCCGCGGTTCGTGGCATTCGGGCCGCGGCCCGAACACGCCCCCGCGTTCGCCCGCCGCGCCGAAGCCCGGCCCGGGCCGCACCCCTCACCCCGTCCACTGCTCCGTAGGTGCCCTTTAGCGGCTCCTAAAGGGCACCTACGGAGCAATGGATGAGGCTCAGCCGTGCGCCTCGAGGTAGCCGATCAGTCCCTTCACCGTGGCCACCGCCGGGTAGTCCCGCTCCGGAATGTCGACGCCAGTGGCCACGTCGATCGTTTCGACCAGCCGGAGGAAATCCAGCGAATCGAGCTCGAGGTCCTGCCGGAGCCGGGCGCCCTCGTCCACCTCGGCCAGGTCCACATCCGGCGCGACCTTGCCGATCGCCGCCTGCACGGCAGCCCGGGCGTCCTGCTCGTTCATGGTTCCTCCCGTTTCACAGTTGTTCCGGTGCCTGCAGCAGCTCGTCGATCCGCGCCAGGTAGCGGCCCCCGCGCAGCCCGTCGCTGACCCGGTGGTCGGCGGAGAGGGTGGCGACGACGGCCGGCCGGACGCCGAGCATGCCGTGCTGCGCCCATGGCTGTTCCAGGACCCGGCCGAAGCCAACCATCGCGACCTGCGGGGGATAGATGACACCGAAGACGCTCTCCACCCCGAGGTCCCCGAGGTTCGTCACGGTGATGGTGGGATCCGCCATTTCGGCTCGCAGCAGCCGTCCGGCCCGGGCGCGGCCGACGAGGTCCCTCAGCTGCTCCATCAGCACATCGACCGGCAGGGTGTCCGCGTCATGGATGGCCGGGGCCACCAGGCCGCCCTGGCGCAGGGCCACGGCAACTCCGAGGTGCACGGACGCGCTGGGCCGGAACCCGCCGTCGTCGTAGAACCCGTTCACCTCCGGGACGTCCTTGGCCGCAAGCGCCGCGGCCTTGAGCAGCAGCGCGGAGGGGACCAGCCGGGACGCGACCGGCCGCTGGGCGTTGACGGTCTGCATCCAGTCGACGGCGGCGCGCAGGTCCAGCGTGGTGCTCAGGTAGTAGTGCGGGATGGTCTTCTTCGAGCGGGACATCAGGGCCCCGATGGCGCGGCGCAGGGTGGCCACGCGCTCGCGGGCCTCCGGGGTTTTCCCGGACGCCTCGGCTGCTGCGGCCGGGGCCCCGGGAGCTGGCTCCCTGGCCGGCTCCCCGCGGGGAGCCTCCGCCTCCGGTGCGGCTTCCGGCGGACCGGCCTCCGGCGCGGCTTCCGGCAGCCAGGACTCGGTGCGGCGGGCCGCGGCCTGCTGCACGTCCGCCACGGTCACGGCACCCTCCGGTCCGGTGCCGCTGACGGCGGCCAGCTCGACGCCGAGCTCGGTGGCGAGACGCCTGGCCCGCGGCGAGGACCGGACACGGGCCCCGGCCGGCCTGGCGGCCACGGCGTGCTCCACGTCGGCCCGCGTGATGGCGCCGCCTTTGCCGGTGCCGTGGATCCCGGCCGTGTCGACGCCCAGCCGGTGCGCCAGGTGCCGCACCGGTGGAGCGATCGGAGGAGTGGCCGGTGGCGTTTCCCCGGTCTTTTCAGCCCCGCGCCGGTCAGGAGGCGGCGACGGCGCCTCCCGACGTGGGGCCCCCACCTCGGCCGGGGTCTGCGTGATTCTGGCCAGCGGGGTGCCCACCGGAACGGTCTGCCCCAGGTCCACGAGCAGTTCGGCGACGACACCCTCCTGGAAGGACTCCACATCCATGACCGTCTTGTCGGTGTCCACCACCGCCACGAGGTCCCCGCGGCGCACATAGTCGCCGGGCTTGACCAGCCATTCGACGATCTTGCCGTGCTCCATGTCAGCCCCGAGGGACGGCATCAGGAAGTCACCCACTGGCCCCGACCGCCTCCTTGGCTGCGGCCACAATCCGCTCGGCGGAGGGCAGGGCCGCGAGTTCCAGATGCTTGGAGTAGGGGATCGGCACTTCGGCGCTGCAGACCCGGCCCACCGGGGCATCCAAGTCGTAGAACGCCTGCTCGGTGATCCGGGCGCTGATCTCGGCGGAAATGCTTCCGCTGCGCCACCCCTCATCCACCACCACCGCCCGGTGGGTCCTGCGCACCGAGGCGAGGATGGCGGCCTCGTCGAGCGGCCGCAGGGTGCGCAGGTCCAGGACCTCCGCGTCGATGCCCGCGTCCGCGAGCTGGCCGGCGGCGTCGAGCACTGCCGGAAGCGTTCCGCCGTAGGTGATGAGCGACAGGTCGTCCCCGGGGCGCCGGACCGCGGCGGTGTCGATGTCCACGGGGCCGGCGTCGTCGTCGAGCTCCCCGGTCACGTTGTAGAGCGAACCATGCTCGAAGATCAGCACCGGGTCGGGATCCTCCAGCGCGGTCCACAGCATGCCGCGGGCGTCGGCGAGCGTGGCGGGGGCGAGGATGCGCAGGCCGGGGATGTGCGCGTACCAGCCCTCGAGGCTGTGCGAATGCTGGGCCCCGAGCTGGCGGCCGGCGCCCGTGGTCATCCGGATCACGATGGGGACGTTGAATTGCCCGCCGGACATGTGCAGCAGCGAGGCGGCGTTGTTCACGATCTGGTCCAGCGCGAGCAGGCTGAAATTGACGGTCATGATCTCCACGATCGGGCGCATCCCGCCGAGCGCCGCCCCGATGCCCGCGCCGACGAAACCGGACTCCGAGAGCGGCGTGTCGCGGATCCGTGCGGGCCCGAATTCCTCCAGCAGGCCCAAACTCACCGCGAAGGATCCGCCGTACGCTCCGACGTCCTCACCCATCAGGAACACCCGTTCGTCGCGGAGCATGGCATCGCGGATGCCGGCCCGGAGTGCCTCGCGGTAGCTGGATTTCATGGCTCCAGCCCTTCACCGGTGCCGCCGCCGGTTTTCGGGCCGGCGCCGCGCTCGCTGTACACGAAGCGGGTGAGGTCCTGCAGCGGTTCGGGGGTTCCGGCTTCGGCGAATTCGACGGCGGCGGCCACCTCCGCGTCGGCGTCCGCCTCGAGCTGGTCCCAGTCCTGCGGGGAGAGCTGGCCGGCGGCCTCCATTGTGGCGCGCAGGAGGGTGATCGGGTCACGTTCGAGCCAGCGGGCGACTTCGGCTTTGTCGCGGTACCGTTCGGGGTCGAACATCGAGTGCGCCCGGAAGCGGTAGGTGCGCAGCTCCAGGAAGTGCGGGCCGCCGCCGGACCGGACGGCGTCCACCGCGCGCCGGGCCGTTTCCTCGACGGCCAGGACGTCCATGCCGTCCACGGCCCACGCCGCGATCTCGTAGGCGGCAGCCTTGAGTGCGATGTCCGTCTGCGATTCGGAGCGGCCCAGTGCCGTGCCCATGGCGTAGAGGTTGTTCTCGCAGCAGAACAGCACGGGCAGCTGCCACAGCGCGGCGAGGTTCAGGCTCTCGTGGAATTCCCCTTCCGCGACGGCGCCTTCGCCGAAGAAGCAGACAGTCACGCGGGAGCGCCCGGCCATCTTGTCCGCGAGGGCCAGTCCGACGGCGAGCGGCAGACCCCCGGCGACGATCGCGTTCCCGCCGAAGAAGCGGGTGGCGGCGTCGAACAAGTGCATGGACCCGCCGCGGCCACGGCAGCAGCCCTCGACGAAGCCGTACATCTCGGCGAGGATCGCCCCGGCGGGGACCCCACGCAGGAGGGCGTGGCCGTGTTCCCGGTAGGTGGCGACGACGGCGTCTTCCGGGGCCAGGGTTTCCAGCACCCCGGCCGCGACCGCTTCCTCGCCGATGTAGACGTGCAGGAAGCCGCGGATCTTGGCGGCGCTGTACAACTCGACGCATTTCTCCTCGAGCCGGCGGACCCGGAGCATCTGCAGCAGCAGGTGCCGCCCGTGTGCGGGGTCCAGGGTGTGGGCCGGCGGGTCCAGGGGCCCGGTCATGGCCGTGGCTCCGGCCGCTGTCCGCCCGGCCGCTGTTCGTCACGTTCCGGAGCGCCGCCCGGTTCCGGCGTGCCGGCCGGGGTCTCGATCGTGGAGGTGTCGCCCTCCGGCAGCCCGAGTTCGCGGGCCTTGAGCAGGCGCCGGAGGATCTTGCCGCTGCGGGTCCGGGGCAGGGCCGTGGTGAAGTCCAGCAGCCGCGGCGCCACCGCCGGGCCGAGCCGCTTGCGGGCGAAGCCAATGATTTCCAGCTGCAGTTCCTCCGAGGGCTCCCACCCGGGCCGCAGTTCCACGAACGCCTTGACCACCTCGCCGGCCACCGGGTCGGGGACCCCGATCACGCCGGCCTCGGCCACGGCCTCATGTTCCATCAGGGAGCTCTCCACCTCGAACGGCCCGATCAGGTGCCCGGAGGACTTGATGACGTCGTCGCCGCGTCCGACGAACCAGTAGTAGCCGTCGGCGTCGCGCCTGGCGAGGTCGCCGGTAAGGTACCAGCCGCCCACGAAGCAGCGGCGGTAGCGCTCCTCCTCATGCAGGTAGCCCCGGAACATCGAGGGCCAGCCCGGCCGCAGGGCCAGTTCACCGACGGCATCCGGCGCTGTTACGAGGACCGCCTCGCCGTCGCGGACGACCGGCCTGTCCTGGGCATCCCGTGCCACGATTCCTGCCTCGACGCCGGGCAGCGGCCGGCCCATCGAGCCGGGGCGGATTTCGGTGGCGGCAAAGTTGGAAATCATGATCCCGCCGGTTTCGGTCTGCCACCAGTTGTCGTGCACGGGCTGGCCGAAGGCCTCCTGGCCCCAGACGACGACCTCGGGGTTGAGCGGTTCCCCGACGCTGGCGACGAAGCGCAGCGCGGACAGGTCATGGCCCCGGGCGCGGTCCGCCCCGGCCTTCATCAGCATCCGCAGCGCCGTGGGGGCGGTGTACCAGACGGTGACGTGCTGTTCGGCGAGGATCCGGTACCAGCGGTCCGCGTCCATTTCCTCCTCGTCCACGATGGTCGTCACCCCGTGGGTCAGCGGCGCGATCACCCCGTACGAGGTTCCGGTGACCCAGCCGGGGTCGGCCGTGCACCAGTACACGTCCTCCGGGTGCAGGTCCAGGGCCGCGGTGCCGGTCGCGTGGTGCGCCGTGACGGCGTCGTGCACATGGATGGCACCCTTCGGGGTCCCGGTGGTGCCGGACGTAAAGTGCAGCAGGGCCATGTCCTCGGCCTGCGTCGCGGCGGTCTCACCGTCGGCCGGGGCAGCGCGCATCAGCGCGGCGAGGTCCAGGGTGCCCGGTTCGGGGCGGCCGTCGGCGTCGGTCAGCAGGACGTGCCGGAGTTCCGGGAGCGAGTCGCGGAGGTGGGCAATCTTCTTGCGGTAGAGGGCACGGGTGGTGACCAGGGCCCGGCCGGATCCCAGCTGCAGCCGCTGGCGGACGGGTTCCGGGCCGAACGCGGAGAATAGCGGGCAGAAGACGCTGGCGTTCTTCAGCGTGCCCAGCACCGCGATGTACAGTGCCGGTCCGCGCCCGGTCAGCGAGAAGACGCGCTCGCCGCGCCCGACGCCGAGGCTACGCAGCACCCCGGCAAAACGGCTGGTCTGCTCCGCGAGCTCGGCAAAGGTCAGGGAGTGGCTGCTGCCGTCGGCCCGGACGAACCGCAGCGCCTCGTGCCCGGCATGCCCCCCGGCCGCATGCCGGTCCACCGCCTCATAGGCAATGTTGATGCCGCGACCGCCGGGGAGCCCGGACAGCTGGTGACGGGCATCGTCCCAGGAGAAGGCGGCATAGGCCGCGTCATAGTCCGTCAGGTTCGGCCGGACCCGGAAGCTGCCGACGTCTTTGGGAATGGCGGGCCAGCGGGTCGAAGATTCCGTTCCTGCCGTCATGGTTCCATCGCACTCCTGCCCGGCACGGGTTCCTAGAGTACAAAGACCCGGCGCCGGAGCCGGGGGCCGTCGGGAGACGCCCCGACATCAAAGGGGCCGGCTGGGGATCCGGCGCCGGCCAGCCACTAAACTGGGTCGCATGACTGCCACCAGTGCCCCCGCAGCTGACACCGCTGCCGCCCGTGCCCGCCTGCTTGAACTGATCAAAGAGCTGGCCGTCGTGCGCGGCAAGGTCATCCTCTCCAGCGGCGCCGAGGCCGACTACTACATCGACCTGCGCCGGATCACGCTGCACCACGAGGCGTCCAAGCTCGTCGGCCAGGTCATGCTGTCGCTGCTGGACGACGCCGGTATCGACTTCGAGTGCGCCGGCGGACTCACCATGGGTGCCGACCCGGTGGGCACCGCCGTGATGCACGCCGCCGTCGACGCCGGACGCCCCGTGGACGCGTTCGTGGTCCGCAAGGCGCAGAAGTCCTACGGCATGGGCCGCCAGGTGGAGGGCCCCTCCGTCGAGGGCCGCAAGGTGCTGGTGCTGGAGGACACGTCCACGACCGGAGGCTCCGCGCTGACCGCCGTCGAGGGCGTCCGCCGGGCTGGCGGCAACGTGGTCGCCGTCGCCGTGATCGTGGACCGCGACACCGGTGCCAAGGAAAAAATCGAGGCGGAGGCCGGAGTCCCCTACCTCTTCGCCTTCGGCAAGGACGAACTCGGCCTGAGCTAGGAGTTCATCCGTCAGCGGACGCGTGTGGACGGTGGATTCAGCGTGATTTATCATTTTCAGATATCCACCACACCCCTCCGGAGACCAAGCACCATGCTCCTGCCCGAAGAAATCCTCGGATCTGTTCCCCTCAGCACCGTCGACCAGATCCAGAACCTCATCCTGGACAGTGCCGATTTTGAGGACTTCCTCAACGAGCTCGCTCGTTTCTCCGCCCACCAGGTCGCAGGCGCCGGCGATGACGCCCTGTGCGGCATCACGCTGCTGCGCGACCGCAAGGCCGCGACCATCGGCTGGAGCAGCGATTCCGCCCGCGAAGTGGACGAAATCCAGTACCGGCTCTCGCAGGGCCCGTGCCTGACGGCGGCGCAGGAGGAACGTGAAGTCTACGTTCCGGACCTGTTCGATGAGGACCGCTGGGGCCCTGACTATGCCAACGCGGTCGCGTCGCACGGCCTTCGCTCGGTGCTGTCCGTGCCGTTCCACCTGCAGGGCGAGGCCCAGGCGGCCCTCAATCTCTACTCAGATGTGCCGCACAAGTTCGACGGCGACGTGGCCGCCCGGGCGCGCGGCTACACCCGCGAAATCTCCCAAGCGCTGCGGCTCGCCGTCCGCTTCTCCCTCCACACGGACAGCGCCACCAATCTCCGGGCCACCCTGGAATCGCGCACCGTGATCGACATGGCGATCGGGATCGTCATGGCGCAGAACCGCTGCAACCAGGAGACCGCCGTCCGGATCCTCACCGACGCGTCGAGCAACGGCAACGTCAAGCTGCGCGACATCGCCGCCTCCCTGGTCCAGTCCGTGGGCGGCACCGCGTCCCGGACCCACTTCGAGGAACCCGGCCGGCGAGAAGCCGGATAAACCGGTACCGCCCTATGACTTGTGTGCGCCCCCTACGGCCTATACGCTGATTGAGGTTGAGCCGTCGGCCATAGACACCCTTTTTTGGAGTACCTATGGACACCTCGTTGAACGCCCACGCCAAACTGGACATCGCCTCAGATGTCCTCCGGATCGATGTCCGGGGCAGCCTGACGCAGCACTCCCGTCCCACCCTCATGCAGCTGATCCAGCGTGTCCGCCGGATGGGCATCACGTCCCACATCCGGGTGCACCTCGGCAACGCCTCCTTCGTGGAATCCGCGGCCCTGTCAGGCCTCCGCAACGACCTCAACGCCATCGACGGCGCCGCCGCGCTCGTCGACACCGCCGGTGCCCTGCCGAGCTCCGCCGGCGTCTCCCTCGAGCTGAACCCCTACCGGGAAACAGGTGTCGCCGCACTGCCGTCCCTCGACCTCTCGGCGGACTTCACCGCGTCGATTGACACCTCGGGGACCCGGCCGCTGAACGTCTTCTCAGACGCCGAACTGCTCGCCGCGAGCGACTCCGTGTTCGGGCTGCTGGACAACCCGGCGGATATGGCCCGCTCGCAGCTCCTCGCGACCTTCGACGAAATCGGCCTCGAAATCGGCCGCCGCGCCGTCGGACCGGAAGCCGTCAGCAGCGACGCCGGCCTCGAGCCCAGCCGCCCCGACGTGGGCTGGGAACCGGAACCGGTCTAGGGAGGGTCTCCCAAAAAATGTTGGCGGCCACACGGGGGAGTCGGAAGCGCTCGCGACAACGTGACAGCCTAGCCCCCGGCCGGACCTACCCAGGCACCGAAGTTACCGGCCCCGCCGCCTCCGCGGTCGTCGTCTTTGCCGCAACGTTTGCAGCGCTTATATAGGGCGCCATCTTCGGCGTGTTCAATGTGCCAATCGTGCTGGATGTTCAGCTTGCACAGCAGGGCCTTGAGCATGGTCTTCTCCGATCGAATCGAGGGCCGGCGGAGGCCGGTAATCTCATCATCGTCTTCGTGCCGCCGCCGCAGAAGACTTGAAGCTGGCTTCCTTCTTCCCCGTCTACTACGCCACGGCGGCAGGCTGTAACTGAGCTGTTATCCGGCGCCGTTTCTGATCCGTGTTCCCCCGTGGCTACGGTAGAGATGTGCCGAGTGAGCCTGAAATTGCGGATGTGGGCGGGGCCGGCGATGCCGGCGCCCGTGTGCTTCGGCACGCCGCCGAACTCCGGCGGTTCTCGCGGCGGAGCTTCCTGATCGGTGCCGGGTCCGCCTCGGTGCTGGCGGCGGACATGCTGTTAACGCGGCGGGTGCAGGCCGAACGCCGCGTCCACAAAATCCTCACGGTGCCGGACGAGACCGCCGAGCGGTACTTTCCCAACGCCAGCTGGTTCCTCTTCCCCGGCTACAAGACCAGCTGGGAGGAAGCGCTGTGGATCCTGAACACGCTGCGCGGCGCGCTGAACAAGCGCGGCCAGCTCGCCGCCGTCGGCTACTCCAATGTGGGCCTCGACATCGACCAGATCGTGATCGCCGTCGTCGAGCACGCGCGGGCGCACCAACTGACCACGTTCTACTTCTACGGCCACAGCTTCGGCGGCATGGTGGCCACCCAGGTCGCGGCCCGGCTCCGGGAGCTGCATGGGATTGAGGTGGCGTTTATCCTGCTGGACTCCAGCCCCTACAGCAAGTACGACGTGCTGGACCAAAGCTGGTTCGAGGGGGTCGTGTTCCTCTACGAGAGCGGCTTCCGGTTCCCCACGGTGCTGCGAGGCGGCTACGAACTCGGTGAGCGGATGCTGCACAAGGACGAGCGCAGCTGGGGGCAGGTGGTGGACCAGACCCTGGAACAGCTCTCACCGATTGCGCCCTCCAGCGTGCTGATCCAGTCCCAGTCGGCCTACATCTACCACTTCGACGCCACCCGCTTCGCGGGGAAGCTCGGCGGGACGCGGATGGCCTTTATCGGCAACCCCCGGGACCGGACGGTCGACTACGAGACCGCCCGGGACTCCTGGTCATTGACCTTCAAGGACAACATGGCCGACGACTCACTGCGGACCGACGGCGCCCTGCCGGCGCACGCCAGCCCGGGCTGGAACCCGTTCATCTACCGGCCCGTCATCGAGGAGCTGCAGGACGGGATTTTCCCGCTGCCCTCCGGCGGCGGCAAGAAGACCGCCTTCTAGAGGGACCTAGATCTGGTTCTTCAGGTCGGCCACGGAGTTCAGGATCTGGTTGGGCCGGAACGGGTAAGCGGCGATGTCGTCCTTGTGGGTGATGCCGCTGAGCACCAGGACCGTGTGCAGCCCCGCCTCCATCCCCGCGATGATGTCGGTGTCCATCCGGTCACCGATCATGGCGGTGGTTTCCGAATGCGCGTCGATCTGGTTCATGGCCGAACGGAACATCATCGGGTTCGGTTTGCCCACAATGTAGGGTTCCCGGCCGGTGGCCTTCGTGATGAGCGCCGCGATCGCGCCGGTGGCCGGCATGGGGCCGTCCTTCGAGGGCCCGGTGGCGTCCGGGTTGGTGGCGATGAACCTCGCCCCGCCCAGGATCAGCCGGATGGCCATGGTGATCGCTTCAAAGGAATAGGTGCGGGTTTCGCCGAGGACCACGAAGTCCGGGTCCTGGTCGGTGAGGATAAAGCCGGCCTCGTGCAGCGCGGTCGTCAGGCCCGCTTCGCCGATTGTGTAGGCGCGGTTGCCGGAATCCGAGCCGCGCACCTGGTCCTTGAGGAACTGGGCGGTGGCCAGGGCGGAGGTCCAGATGTTCTCCTCGGGGATTTCCAGGCCCGAGCTCTTCAGCCGGGCGGCGAGGTCCCGGGGCGTGAAGATCGAGTTGTTGGTCAGGACAAGGAACCGCCGGGACGTGTCCACCCAGCGCTGGATCAGTTCAGCGGCGCCCGGGATCGGCTGGTTTTCGTGGACCAGGACACCGTCCATGTCGGTCAGCCAGCACTCAATCTCCTGGCCGCTGCGGTACACGGATTTTGATGAAAGCACGTGGTCCGCGTCTTCCCTGTGGTCTGCCTGCTGCTCCGCCATGCTGTCCTCCGCCGATAATGTGCCGATGCCAGTCCCAGTCTAATGTTGAGTCGTGACTGAACCCGAGATACCCAGCGAAACCCTTTCCGGCAGCTTGACCGCAAGAGAGGGCAGCCCGGAGCCGGAGGCAGAGCCCAAAGCGGAGGTCGGCGTCGGCCCCTGGGAAGGCGAACTGCCGGAGGGCACGCACTGGGACCCGGACCTCCTGGCGGACGGGGACCGCCGCAACGTGGTGGACAAATACCGCTACTGGAAGCACGAAGCGATTGTCGCGGACCTGGACTCCAAGCGGCACAATTTCCATATTGCGATCGAAAACTGGCAGCACGACATGAACATCGGGACTGTCGTGCGCAGCGCCAACGCGTTCCTGGCCAAGGAAGTCCACATCATCGGGCGACGCCGGTGGAACCGCCGCGGGGCCATGGTCACCGACCGGTACCAGCACGTCCGGCACCACCCGACCGTCGCGGACTTCGTGGACTGGGCGCAGGGCGAGGGCCTGGCGATCATCGGAATCGACATCTTCCCGGACTCCGTCCCGCTGGAAACCTATGAACTGCCCAGGGACTGCGTGCTGGTGTTCGGCCAGGAGGGCCCGGGGCTTTCCCCCGAGGTCCACGAAGCGGCGGTGGACACCCTGTCGATCGAACAGTTCGGCTCCACACGCTCGATCAACGCCGCCTCGGCGGCCGCCATCGCGATGCACGCCTGGATCCGCCGGCACGTGTTCGACCAGCTCCCGGGATAGGCGCACCCGGCGCGGGGGCGGCACCCGGCGAACGGGGTGATGCGCGGGCGAGTATTACAGGCGCGAGTGACCGGAAACACTGCCCGGTCGCAGGAATGGCTAGGATGGTTCCTAGCCGACGAGGTTCACTCCAGGGTGAGCCCAGCCCGCAGACGAAATTCACTTTAGGAGTCAGCATGCCCATTGCAACCCCAGAGATCTACTCCGAGATGATCGACCGCGCTAAGGCGGGTGGCTTCGCGTTCCCCGCCGTTAACGTCACGTCCTCCCAGACCCTCAACGCGGCCCTCCGCGGCTTCGCCGAGGCCGAGTCCGACGGCATCGTCCAGGTCTCCACCGGCGGCGCCGCCTACTGGTCCGGGGCCTCCACCAAGGACATGGTGGCCGGTTCGCTCGGCTTCGCCGCGTTCGCCCGCGAAGTCGCCAAGAACTACGGCGTCAACATCGCCCTGCACACGGACCACTGCCCCAAGGACAAGCTGGAGGGCTTCGTCCTGCCGCTGCTGGCAGCCTCCGAAGCCGAGGTGAAGGCCGGCCGCAACCCGCTCTTCAGCTCCCACATGTGGGACGGCTCCGCCGAGACCCTGCCGGAAAACCTGCGCATCGCCCGTGAACTGCTGGAGCGCACCTCTGCCGCCAAGATGATCCTCGAGGTCGAGATCGGCACCGTCGGCGGCGAGGAAGACGGCGTCGAGAACGCCATCAACGACAAGCTCTACACCACGGTCGAGGACGCCCTCGCCACCATCGACGCCCTCGGTGCCGGCGAAAACGGCCGCTACATCACGGCGCTGACCTTCGGCAACGTGCACGGCGTCTACAAGCCGGGCGGCGTCAAGCTCCGCCCGGAGATCCTCAAGGACATCCAGGAGCAGGTCGGCGCCAAGATCGGCAAGGCCAACCCGTTCGATCTGGTCTTCCACGGCGGCTCCGGTTCCTCCGAGAAGGAGATCGCCGACGCCGTCTCCTACGGTGTGATCAAGATGAACATCGACACCGACACGCAGTACGCCTACACCCGCCCCGTGGTGGACCACATGTTCCGCAACTATGACGGCGTGCTCAAGGTCGACGGCGAGGTCGGCAACAAGAAGCTGTACGACCCGCGCGTCTGGGGTGCCTCCGCCGAGGCTGGCCTCGCGGCCCGCGTGGTCGAGGCTGCGCAGCAGCTCGGCTCCACCGGCAAGACGTTCTAGGCATGTCGGACGAGTTCCGCAAGAACCTGATGGGTCCCGAGCCCACGCTCCTGCCCGCCGAGACCGAGGTCTACGCGGCGCTGGACGCGGGCCAGGAAGCCCTGGACCTGGTGGAAAAGCACCCGACGTCCTCGCTGCTCTGGGCCGTGCTGGCCGAGGAGGCCTGGACCGAGGGCCGGACCATCGATTCCTACGCCTACTCCCGCGTCGGCTACCACCGTGGCCTGGATTCGCTGCGCCGCAACGGCTGGCGCGGCGTCGGGCCGATTCCGTGGGAGCACGAGCCCAACCGCGGCTTCCTCCGCGCCCTGTACTCGCTGGGCCGGGCGTCCGCGGCGATCGGCGAGGCCGAGGAGCCGGAGCGGATCGAGAAGTTCCTCAAGGACTCGGACCCCTCCGCCAAGGCAGCCATCGAAGCCGAAAAGCGCTAACCACAACGCGGGGTCACTTCCGGCCCATTCCACACCTTGGGATGGACCGGAGGTGACCCCGCGTTGCTTGTTAAAGCCCGACGGCGGGCGTCCACCAGTGAGGTGGGCGCCCGCCGTCGTAGTTAACGGTGGGGATCAGCTGGTCTTGGCCAGGCCGGTGCGGGCCATGGCGTCCGCGTAGACGGCGCCCATCTCGTCGAGGTACTGCTCCTGGCGGGCCGGGGTGCCGGCGAAGGCGCGGCCGCTGAGCGAGCGGACCTTGTAGGTCTTGAGGCCGCGGCGCCAGATCATGGGCACCTCGGTCTTGAGGAGCAGGTTCGCGAGGCGGTTGGCCTCGGTGCCGTGGGCCACAATCACCGAGGCGCGGGGCACGACGGCGAGGAACTTCAGCAGCGGCTTCAGACCTGCGGAAATCTGGTCCGGCGTGAACTTGCCGTTGGGCTCGCCCGGCACATACCAGGGGTGGACGTTCCAGGGCATCACGTACTCGGGCCGCAGGCCGAGCTTCCACTGGACGCCGAGCAGGCGGGTGGCCGCTTCGTCGTCCCCGGCAGTGATGAAACCCGACTCGTCCTCTGTGCCGATGTTGGAGAAGAGGCTGATGATCCGGCACTCGTCGACGTCGTGCATCGGGTCCACATAGGGGACGTTCGTGCCAGCTTTGGTTGCCTGCAGCGTGTCGCACAGCTCGTTGACGGCTGCGACGCTAGGTTCGTAGCGGCGGCTCAGAAGCTGTTCGCGGGAATTTTCAGTGGCCAAGGCTGTCATATATTGCTGAGTCTCCTGCGGGATTGGTAAAGCTGCCAGACCGTACGCGCGAACGCCGAGCACCGGGGCACGCCAAATACGGTGTGGTTTGAAAATGTGGTGTGGACCGATTCCTGGTCGATCCTTATTAGTCTATCAAGCCCTGCGAAATGACGTGTCTTCCGGAGCCCGGCCACCAGGGCCGCGTGGTGGGGCGGCGGGCGCCTCCGCACAGGGGAATCCAACCCGGCGACGGCGATTTGCGGGTGTGTAGGGCCGCCCGGGCTGCAGTCTGTGGAAGCAATCACATTTTCCCGGCAGGAAGTCCATTGGATGGTCAAATGAGCTGCCGGGACCGCTATCGGCTAAACTTGGGTGGTAAGAGCCCCGGACTCTGGCGTTGATGGTAAGAGCACAGCGGTAGATTCGGGGCATTCTCATGAACGGCGCTGAGCTCCGATGACCACCCTGGTGAGTCACCCGGACTTCGGCCCGAACGAATGGGGGAGGATCCCATGCCAGCAATCGTGATCGTCGGAGCCCAATGGGGCGACGAAGGCAAAGGTAAGGCCACTGACCTGCTTGGTGGCCGAGTCGACTACGTCGTCAAGCCCAACGGCGGCAACAACGCCGGGCACACCGTCGTCGTAGGCGGTGAGAAGTATGAGCTCAAGCTCCTTCCGGCCGGCATCCTGAGCCCCAACGCGATTCCGATCATCGGCAACGGCTGCGTGGTGAACCTGGAGGCGCTGTTCCAGGAAATCGACGGCCTCGAAGCCCGCGGCGCCGACACCTCCAAGCTGCGCGTCTCCGCCAACGCCCACCTCGTGGCGCCCTACCACCAGGTCCTGGACAAGGTCACCGAGCGGTTCCTCGGCTCCCGCGCCATCGGCACCACCGGCCGCGGCATCGGCCCGGCGTACATGGACAAGGTGGCCCGCCTCGGCATCCGCGTCCAGGACGTCTTTGACGCCTCCATCCTGCGCCAGAAGGTCGAAGGGTCGCTGCGGCAGAAGAACGAGCTCCTGGTCAAGGTCTACAACCGCCGCGACATCGAGGTGGACGAGATCGTGGAGTACTTCCTGTCCTTCGCCGAGCGCCTCCGCCCGCTGGTCATCGACAGCACCTATGTCCTGAACACCGCCCTTGACGAGGGCAGGGTGGTCCTCATGGAGGGCGGCCAGGCCACGTTCCTGGACGTCGACCACGGCACCTACCCCTTCGTGACCTCCTCGAACCCGACGGCCGGCGGCGCCTCCGTGGGCTCGGGCATCGGCCCCACCCGCATCTCCCGCTCCATCGGCATCATCAAGGCGTACACCACCCGGGTGGGGGCAGGTCCCTTCCCGACAGAGCTGTTCGACGAGATGGGCATGTACCTGCAGAAGACGGGCGGCGAGTTCGGCGTCAACACCGGCCGGCCGCGCCGCTGCGGCTGGTACGACGCCGTGCTGGCGCGCCATGCCTCGCGCGTCAACGGCTTCACGGACTACTTCGTGACCAAGCTGGACGTGCTCACGGGCATCGAGCAGATCCCGGTCTGCGTGGCGTACGACGTCGACGGCGTCCGGCACGATGAAATGCCCATGACGCAGACCGAGTTCCACCACGCGAAGCCGATCTTCGAGTACTTCGAAGGCTGGACCGAGGACATCACCGGCGCCCGCACCCTGGAGGACCTCCCGGAGAACGCCAAGAACTACGTCCTGGCCCTCGAAAAGCTGTCCGGCACGCGCTTCTCGGCGATCGGCGTCGGCCCGGACCGGGACCAGACCATCGTGATCAACGATTTGATCAACGACTAGCACCGACTGGTACTGACTAACGCTTCACTGCAAGCGCACGACGGCGGCGGGCCACCTGGGAAGGTGGCCCGCCGCCGTCGTTAAGCGGCGCTGCTGCTGCTGTGCCTACTCCGCCGACGCGAAGCGCAGCGAAAGCCAGTTCTCCCGGCACGCCCGGGCGGCAGCCTCGACGTCGCCAAGGCGGGCGAGCCGGATGATCTCAGCATGCTGGGCCACCGATCCCCGGGCCGCAAAGGAGCCGAAGCGCATCCGCTCCACCCGGCGCAGCACCGGGGTGGTCTGTTCCAGCAGTTCCCGGAGCACGGGATTGCCGCTGGCCGTGACAAAAACCCCGTGAAAGTCGTCATCGGCTATGAGCGCCGACTCGACGTCCACGTCCTGCAGGGCCCGTTCGAAGCGCGCATTGGCCTTGGCCATGGCGGCGAGATGGCCCTCCGCCAGGAGCGGGACCGCCAGCCGGGCGGCCAGCTCATGCAGCCCGGCCACAACCTGCTGTGTGCTGACGGTTGAGGCCAGGTCGCAGGGGGCGACGATGGTTGCCTTGCCCGGCAATGCGATGACCAGCCCGGCGCGTTCCAGCCGCAGCAAGGCCTCCCGGATGGGGGTCCGGCTGACGCCCAGCCATGCTTCCAGTTCCGTGTCCTTCAGCTTTTCGCCGGGCTCGAACGTACCGTCAACGATCGCGTTGCGGAGCGAATCGAAGACGTTGTCCCGGAGCAGCGGCCGTCTGTGGACTCCGGAAAGCGGGGGAACGGGCATGCAACATATCGTATATCCCCTTGCCCTCCCCGAACCGATGTCGGACAATGCAATATATTGCATTTTGGAGGTTTCCGGGGACCCTAGCAAAGGACAGATGATGGCCATCACCGACTTCGAACGCTACCCACTGACGTTTGGACCCAGCCCCATCCACCCGCTGCCACGGCTCAGCGCACACCTGGGCGGGGCGCAGATCTGGGCTAAGCGGGAGGACGTCAACAGCGGACTCGCGTTTGGCGGCAACAAGACCCGCAAGCTCGAGTATTTCGTTCCGGATGCCCTGGCGCAGGGCGCGGACACCCTGGTCTCCATTGGCGGCTACCAGTCCAACCACACCCGCCAGGTGGCGGCGGTGGCCGCCAAACTCGGACTCAAGGCACGCCTGGTCCAAGAGAACTGGGTCGACTGGCCCGATCCGCTCTCTGACCGCGTGGGCAACATCCTGCTCTCCCGCATCATGGGTGCCGACGTCCGGCTGGACAGCGCCGGCTTTGACATCGGCATCCGCAGCAGCTGGGAGAACGCCATCGAAGAGGTCAAGGCCGCAGGCGGCACGCCCTACGCGATCCCGGCCGGCGGGTCCGACCACCGGCTGGGCGGGCTGGGCTTCGCCAATTGGGCCTACGAGGTGGAGCAGCAGGAACGGGAGCTCGGCATCTTCTTCGACACCATCATCGTCTGCACCGTCACGGGGTCCACCCACGCCGGGATGATTGCGGGTTTTGCCGGCCAGGACAAACCGCGCCGCGTCATCGGCATCGATGCCTCGGCCACCCTGCAGAAGACCCGCGACCAGGTGGAGCGCATTGCCCGGAACACCGCAGAGCTGATCGGCCTGGGCCGGGAGCTCCGTGATGAGGAAATCAACGTCATGGAGGGCTGGGCCGGGGACCTTTACGGAATTCCTGTCGATTCCACCCTGGAAGCCATCCGCCTTGGCGCCTCGCTCGAAGCGATGATCACGGACCCCGTCTACGAGGGCAAGTCCCTCGCCGGGCTGATCGACCTCGTCAAGAGCCGGGAGATTCCGGCCGGCAGCAATGTCCTCTACGCCCACCTGGGTGGCCAGATCGCGCTCAACGCCTACAGCGGACTCTTCCGTTCCTGACAGCGCATCGGGTGGGAAGGCCGTCGTCGTGCTGCCCGCCAAGTGCTTGAAAAGAACTTTTCGGTCGGGGCGTAACTTTTTGCGTCCCTCCAGCGATTACCCCTTTGTAAGCGCCGCCGGAGGATGGACCCCCCCCAGGACTCCGGCTGGCCTTCCACTGCAAGTGCAGGCCGGCGTCCGCCCCCCCATCGGGCGCTGGCCGGCCTTCCACTGAAGGCGCGGGCTGTTGATTGCCCCCAACGGGCCGCAGCCGGCCTCCACACAAAATACAAAGGATGTACGTTTTTTATGAAGAGTGTTAGCAAGACCACCAAGATTGCTGTCGGCGCCGCGATTCTCGCGGTCGGAGGCTTCTCCGGCATCGGCCTGGCCAACGCGGCCCAGGTGTCGAACACCCAGCAGGCTGAAGTGTCACCCGCTACGCCCGCAGTCCCGGCAGCGCCCGCAGCTCCGGCGACCCCTGAAGTTCCGGCCGAGCAGGCTGTCCCGGCTGTGCCGGCATCCCCGTCCGTCGACGGCTCCGCCGCGGGCGACGCCAGCGTTGAGGGCGCCGAAGCAACCGTTTCCGCTGACAAGGGCGGTGCCGCCGTCGAGGGTGCCGCCAACGCCAAGGGTGCTGCCGAAGCCAAGGCCCACGCCGGCGTGACCGTCGCTGTACCCGCAGTGCCTGCCGTCCCCGGCGCCAAGGATGTCCCCGCAGTGCCGGCTAACCCGGCCGTTCCGGCCATTCCCACCCTGCCGTCGGACGAGCTTCCCGAGCTCGACAAGTAGGCATCAAACGCCGCCCCTCTGGAGGGGCCCCGGGGTGCGGCCGCTAGACTGGGGCCGCACCCCAGCAGTAACCGGAAGGACAGCCTCTTGGCAGAGCAGCTAAGCGATGATGAATTGTCAGCAGCATTGGCTGGCGACCCATCAGGTTTTAGCGCGGTCTACTCGGTCATTTCACCGGCGGTGCTCGGCTACTTCCGGGCCCGCGGCGTGGACGACGCGGAGGCGCTCACCCAGCGTCCGGTCACGCCGGGGACACCCCGGCTCCCCGGCGCAGGCGGGGACCGGGACCTTCCCGGGGCCCCGGTCCTTCCCGGCGGGCTTCCGACGATCCCCGGCCAGCCCTAAACCACCGACGGTCCGGCACGTCCAGATCGCGGGAAAGGTGGGGGGGGGGGGGGGCCCCCCCCCGCGCCCCCCCCCCCCCCCCCCGGGGGGGGGGCGGGCCCCCCCCCCGCGGCGGGGCCCGGCCCGGCCGGGTGGGGGGCAGTGGCCCCGGGGGCT
>NZ_JBEPPO010000022.1:0-25226 GCF_040547365.1 Pseudarthrobacter sp. PvP090 | reverse complement strand
GTCTTCGAGCAGTCCATGACGTTCGTGGACGGCTACCTGCACCCGGGCGAGGCGCCCGGCATCGGCGTCGAATTCAACGAAGAAGCCGCCGCGGCGTACCCGTACCAGCAGGCCTACCTGCCCTACAACCGCCTCGTCGACGGAACGGTCCACGACTGGTGATTGTCACTGGCTGAACCGGCACCAAAAAGGTCCCGGGCGGGAGTCGATGCTCCGCCGCCCGGGACCTGGCTTGTTGTGCTGAAGGCAGGCGCCTTTGCCAGGCGCCCATGGCTCTGCCAGGATCAGTGAATGAGTTCCCGGGTCATGCCGAAGGGGACCTGGTCGGACAGCGCCGCCGTGTAGTGGCCGGCCTTGTGCCGGGTGAGCAGGATGCCCTGCGTCCCGGTTTCCATGGCGATCTGCTGGAGCCCGCGGACGGCGTCGTCGAGCCGTTCGTCAAGGACCTGCCGGCTGTCGACCTGGATCTCAATGCACTCGGTTGCTGTGGTCATCGCTCTGTTCCTTCTTGGGAGTTGTATCGTCGGCCCCAATGATTGAAGCGACAATAACGTCATATTTATCGGCCCGTCAAATCACCGCCCCTGACCTAAACGCGTCGGTTCGGACCAATAATTAGGTCGGCGCGCGCCGCGCGCCCTTGACCTGCAGTTCCATCCCTGCCAGCATCCCTGTCGTGAGCATGCTCACCTAAGGTCAGTCAGGGAAGAGGGAAAGGTGTTCGTGCACGCAGCGGACGCTACCGTCCGGAGTGCGGCTGAAGACGATTGTCTCGCGCTCGTCGCTCGTGTGGCGTCCTCCTGCGCGGTCAGTTTGGACCGTCGTGGCCAATCGGTGGGAAAACACCGCAGTGGTCCCGAGCAGCTGAATGTGCTGCTCGCGGCTGCTGCAGTCCAACACCCGCCAGCCTGACGCCAGCCAGCCATCCCATAGGGCACGGTACGCGGACCTGGATGCAGGGCTCTCTGCTTCCGGGTGAAAAATGAAGGTCGCATCCGGGCCGAAGGACGCGAAGTAGGACTCCGTGTCGCATGCCGCGAAGGCTGCCATAAGACGGTCCGCTGCGTCTTGGACCTCCTCAAGACTGAGGTCACGGCCGCTGGACCTGCCTAGTGGCGGCTGCTCTGGTGCCGCCGCCGGCCGCGCTACTGCACGGATCGGGGCACCGTCAGCGCCGGGGATGCTGAGCGGAAAAAGGAAGACCTCTACTGCGGTGCCTGAGTCCAGGGCGTCCTGGACCTGCTCAAGCCCCGTGAGGTTTTCCACAATGATGCAGCCGTTTCCGGCCAGGATGTCGTGGGCCGGGAAACTGTGGGCGGCCGCGGAGGCGGCCGAACCGTTGTGCGGGGTGGGATCGACGCTCAAGGCGTCGAGGCCCACGGCACGGTAGCCGAGGTCAACGACCAGCTGCGCCGCAGCGGCGTCGAGCCACGGATGCTCCAGGTATTCGTCCGTTCCCCACGCGTCGGCAAAGCCGGTCCGAAGCAGGAGGATCCGTTCCGGGTATTCGGGGCCGGAGGCCGAGGTGCCCGCCGGGGCAATCCCCGAGAGGTGGCCGGCAGTAATAGGGCGGCCGCCTTCTACACCGCGGACATCCGCCAGTTCGGCCGTGCCACTGAACACCCCAAGCGGCAGTTCGTTCAAGGACGCCCAGCCGTCACTGACATGCAGTGGTGCATCGGCGTGAGTTCCGGTGTGGGTTCCGATGGCGAGCGAAAGCACATTGGCGCCGTCACCGGCCACGGTCAAGGCCGCTTCGATCCTGACTTCCGGGTCGCCAGGGTAGACGGGCATACCGGTGCTGAGCGGAACGCTGAGATCCATCCAAGTCATGGGCTTGCCACCAGTTCCCCCTCGCGGTCCCCGTGACGCGGCGTGTCCCTGCCCTTGGCCGGGACAATGTTGCCCGCTGCGTCGAGAACCGGCGGCACCGCGGTGTTTTTCGCGGGGATCCAGCGGGGACCGGCGGCAGGGAACACTTCGCGCGGTTCCGGGAAGATCCACAGCATGCCCACGTAGAGGACGGCGGCCAGCACCAGGGATGCCGGCAGGCTGATGTCCACGCCCCCGGCCAGGTTTCCGAGCGGCCCCTGGAACTGGCCGGGAATGTTGACCATGCTCAGGCCGGTTGCAGCGCTGGCGAGCCAGGCGCCCATCCCGCGGAAATTCCAGCCGTGGTTGAACCAGTACCGTCCGCCCGTCTGGCGGCGGTTGAAGACCTGGAGGGCGTCGGCGTCGTACCAGCCGCGGCGGGTGATGAAGCCGATGATCATGACCACCATCCACGGGGCAGTGCAGGTGACGATCAGCGTGGCGAAGGTGGAGATGCTTTGCACCACGTTGAAGGCGAAGCGCCCGACGAAGATGAAGGCTATGGCAAGGATGCCGATGAACAGAGTGGCCTGCACGCGGTTGAAGCGAGGAAAGACACTGCTGAAGTCCAGGCCGGTGCCGTACAAAGACGTCGCCCCGGTGGACATGCCGCCGATGAGGGCGATGGCACAGAGCGGCACGAAATACCAGGAAGGGGAAACGGCCAACAGGCCGCCGACATAGTTGGGGGCCGCGGGATCCATGAACTCCGGCGCATTCGTGGCGATGATGGAGGCCGTCGCGAGACCGAAGACGAACGGAACCAGCGTGGCGAGCTGCGCCAGGAGCGCGGCACCCATCACCCGGCGCTTGGGTGTGCTGGTGGGGATGTAGCGTGCCCAGTCGCCCAGGAACGCGCCGAAGGAGATCGGGTTGGACATCACAATCAAGGCTGCCCCGATGAATGCAGGGATGAAGCCGGCGACGCCGACGCCGTCGAACCCGATCCCGAAGGCGCCCTCGAAGTTCACATTGAGGTCGCCGGCGAAAGCAGCGAAGCCGACCACGAAGAGCAGCGTCGCGGCAATGACGGCGATTTTGTTCACGAGCAGCATGAACTTAAAACCGTAAACGCAGACGGCGAGCACCAGGACGCCAAAAACTCCGTAGGCGACGGCGAACGAACCAATGTCCTGTGGAAGGCCAACCAGCCGGTTCAGGCCGCCGACCAGAGCGTCGCCGGAACTCCAGACGGAGATGGAGAAGAATGCGGTGGCTGTCAGTAGCGACAGGAACGATCCGACAACCCGGCCGTGCACCCCCAGGTGCGCGGACGAAGACACGGCGTTGTTGGTCCCGTTCGTGGGGCCAAAGACAGCCATAGGTGCCAGCAGGAGCGCACCGACCAGCAGGCCCGTGACCGTTGCGGCGAGGCCTTGCCAGAAGGAAAGCCCGAAAAGGATGGGAAACGCACCCAGAAAGGCCGTCGCGAAGGTGTTGGCGCCCCCGAACGAGACCCTGAACAGGTCGAAGGGGCTCGCATTCCGGTCCTTTTCCGGGATTTGCTCGATGCCATAGGTCTCCACTTCGGTGACCCTGCCTCGGTTCCGCTTTGCGGGGGCGACGGCGTGCTGTGCCTTGGACATGGTGTCTCCATCCAGCTCATCAGTGTGAGTTGCTTAATAAGCATCACAAGTTGATTGGAAGGCTACATTGTGAAGCGGCTCACAGCAACGACCGGATGGGCGGGCCGCGGATATTACGCCGCCGGGCGGCCGCCCTAAACGTGGACTGCGAATTCAGCCGCTGGATAGCGGACCCCGTTGACCTGCAGCTGCAGTGCGTGGTCGCCGGCGTGGTGGACGCGGGTGGTCATCTGGCGGAAGGCGTGACGCTTCGAAAACCTCCGGGACTCGCCCGGCCCGAGGACAGCCGTTCCGAGCTTGAAAACCTTCTCCGCGAGGGTGCCGTTCGCCTTGGCGTAGTGCACGACATAGTCGACGGCGAGCCGGGCCTCCGCCGACCCGGTATTGGACACCTCGAAATCGAATTCGAGCTCTCCGGGAAGCTCGACGACGGTGCGGTCCAGCCGCGGCGGCGTCACCGTGAGTGACGCCGGCGGGAACCCCAGCAGCTCCAGCGCGCCGGGGTGGGCCTTCTTGAGCAGGGTCCGCAGCCCGTGCCGGACCAACCTGGGCGTGTTCGCGTCAGGGGCGGCCAGCCATCTAGCCGCCGTGGCAACCACCTCGTCAGGGGCGTGGCGGGCAAGATCGTTGAGGTGGTTGGCCACCGAGCGCCGGACGTCTTCGACCGGGTCCCGGTACAAGGCATCGAGGATCGGCAGGGTCGCGGCGGGCCGGGCCGTGATCTGCGGGACACGGATCGCCCACGGCAGGTATGCCCGGGTTCCCTCGCTGGCGAGCCGGCGGACCTGCCAGTCCGGGTGCGAGGTCCAGCGCTGGATAACGGCCAGTGCGCGTTCCAGATCGGCCGCGAGGAGCCGCCGGATCGCGAATTCCGCGGTGAGCCGCGGCGTCAGCTCGGCGAGCAGCGCCAGGCAGTCCTCGAAGTCGCCGGTTTCCGTGTTGGTAAGGGCGAGGGTGGCCGCCGCCTCGGTCACGGGCCAGATCATCCAGCCGGTGAAGTCCGGATCATTCAGCGCCCGGCGGAATATGGCCGCAGTGCCGGCGTAGTTTCCGGGCAGGTCCGCCTGCAGGGCGCCGCTCAGGAGGTCAGTGCGTTCCCGCAGGCTGAGCTCTTCGAGGTGCCCGGCCGTAGCGGCGAGCCGGGGGAAGGTGCGGCCCGGTGCGGCCGCGGCGAGGATCCGCTCCAGCGAGCGGACCATGCCCGGGTTGATCAGTTCATTCATAACGCCCATTGCCTCAGGCTACCCGGGGCGAGCGCCATGGGGCTTATGTGCGGCAGCCGCCCCTGCGGCGCCGGAACCGGGATATTCTTCAAAGAGGATATGTCCACACACGGTGCAGAGGCGGAGACGGGAATGGCAGAGGAAACTACCGGGAAGTCGCCCGGCCGGTGGCGGGTTTTCCACGACAAGTTCGTGGTGGAGGAGCGCTACATGAGCGAGCGGGACCGGAAGAACCTGTACCGGATCGCCGTCGGCCTCATGATTCTTGGCACCGTGCTGTTCTTCACGATTCTCGCCGGGGTCCTCCAGCAGGGCGGCCTGACGGCAGGCGATGAACCGGTCCGTTCCTGGCTCCTGACCCTCCGTTCCGAACCGCTCACGACGGCTATGATCATCCTCGCGATCGTTTTCGGCCCTGTTGCCCTGCCGATCATCATCCTCGTGGTGACGGTGGCCTGGGGTCTGCTGGCCAAGCACGCCTGGCGGCCGATGCTCCTGGCCGGTGCCATGCTCACCGGTGTAATTCTTGCCCAGATCATCGGTCGGACCATCGGGCGCCAGCGCCCGCCCGTGGACCTCATGCTCTTCGGCGCGGACTTCACCTTCTCCTTCCCCTCGGGCCACGTGCTGGGCGCCTGCGACTTCCTGCTGGTCAGCGCGTTCCTGATCTTCTCCCGCCGGCACAACCGCATGGCTGCCGTCGCAGGCTTCCTGCTGGCCGGCGTCGGGATTTTCTTCGCTGCGGTGAGCCGGCTCTACCTGGGCTACCACTGGCTGACCGACGCGATGGCCTCGCTGTCCATTTCGTTCGTGATCCTTGGCGGCGTCATCGCCCTCGACACCTGGCGGACCGCCCGCATCCGCGGCGAGCAGATCACCGGAACGCTCTCCAAAGCCGACACCAGCCAGACGTAACTTCCTGGCTGCATCCACTTGTCCCGCCCCGGCGCCGGTGCCACAGTGGGGCCATGGCCACCGAAGATGATGTCCGTCAGGCAGCCCTGGCCCTGCCGGGAGTGGTCGAACGGCCCAGCTGGGGCCAACCCGCCTGGTTCGCGGCCACGCTGATGGCCCGGATCTGGGAGGAAGGCGTGCTCACTGTCAAGACCGGGGAACGCGAAGCCCTTGCCGGAACGGACCCGGAGACTTTCTTCTGGACGCCGCACCACGAGCGTTCACCGAAACTCGTGCTGGTGCGGCTGGACCGGATCGGTACCGAGGAACTGGCTGAACTCCTCGAGGAATCCCACCGCCTCGCCGGGGGCCGGAAGCCCCCGGCGTAATTCCTAGCTCCGGCGCGGGCGGAGGCGGTTCAGCTCGTCCTGCAGCCTGGCGTTGACCGCCTCCAGCTCCAGCACCTTGGCCACCCCGGCCAGGTTCAGCCCCTCCTCCAGCAGTTCGCTGATCCGCCGCAGCACCGCCAAATCCGCGTTGCTGTACTGCCGCGTACCTCCGGCGGTGCGGTCCGGCGTCAGCAGGCCCTTCCGCTCGTAAAGCCTGATGTTCTGCTGCCCGGTCCCGACCAGTTGGGCCACCACGGAGATCGCGTAGACGCCCAGCTCCTGACGTTCCGCCACGGTACTCCTTTGCACTCTCCCGACGCCGGTTTCGGCGTGCCCACACTTTTTCCTCTTGCATCAGTGTCGCACCGGTGTTATAAAAAATCTATATCCACCACCACAGATAATCAGGCTTGCTGGATACATGAAAAGGACAAACTCTCTCATGAAGGAGTGGGAAATGATGTTGATGCGTACGGACCCGTTCCGTGAACTGGACCGGCTGACCCAGCAGGTCTTTGGAACGGCGGCACGGCCCGCTGCCATGCCGATGGACGCATGGCAGGAAGACGGCGAGTTTGTCGTCGCCTTCGATCTTCCCGGCGTCAACGTTGACTCGGTGGACCTCGACATTGAGCGCAACGTCCTGACCGTCCGGGCTGAACGGCGCGATCCGACCCAGCCCAACGTTGAGTTGATTGCCTCGGAGCGGCCGCGCGGCGTCTTCAGCCGCCAGCTCATCCTGGGCGACACCCTCGATACCGAGAAGGTCAGGGCACAATACGCCGACGGCGTCCTGACGCTCCGCATTCCGGTGCTGGAACAGGCAAAGCCGCGGAAGATTGATATCACACACACGCAGGACAAGATGCAGGAGATCGGGAAGTAGCTGCGGCGGCGGACGCACGCCGTCCGCTCGTCGATGAGCGCGGGGACCAGAGGGCGCCGGCCGCTGCCGGCGTCGTCTGGTCCCCGCCCGGTCCGTCCGGAGGGCGGTGAATCGATGAATCGCGACCCCCGTGGCTACTACGCCGCCTTGCATGTGACGCCGGACGCGACGGCGGCCGAGATCCAGCACGCCTTCCGGGCGCTGATGCGCCTCCGCCATCCCGACGTCGAAGCGGCCGCCGGTGCCGAACACGGCCCCGGGACCGGTCCCGGGAACGACGACGGGGACGAGGCGCGGCGCATCCTGGAGTCCTTTTCCGTCCTGCGGGACCCCAGAACCAGGGCTGAGTATGACCCGGCCGCAGCGTCGGCCGGACCAAGCCGCGCCACTCCCGGAGGCCGGGAGATTCCAGTACGGCACCACCGGCAGGAGCGCCCGGTCCTGCGGGTTACCCCGGTGCGGTGGGAGCGGGGCCCGCTGTGACCCGGCCGCCGGCACCCAGCCAAGAACCGCAAGTGGCCGGGCTTCGGCGCCCAGCCACGAACGAGCCCAGCCACGCACAAGAGAAGGAGGGCGGCCATGAGCGCATGGCGCCGCTACGATTCGCACCTGATGCCGGTCTTCCACGAGCGTTTCGAGACCCGCTGGGGCGAGGGCACAGCCCCGTTCCTTGACCCGGAAGCCCACGAAGCGCCGCTGCCGCGGGCCCAGTGGATCAACATCGACACGGGCGCCGCGCTCGCGGTGGTCCCGATCTGGACCGCCGATGACAGCCAGCACCGCTCGTTCGGCGTCTTTTACCTGCCGCCGGTCGGCGACATCTGGGTGCTGCGGCCGGGGTACACGAGCTATCTGGAACCCTCCGCGGATGAGACCGAACAGCTCCAGGCACTGCGGAACGACGCGTTCAAAAAGGCCGTGGCGCACGCCAAGGAATTCCTGTTCGGGCCCGAGACCGCGTCGTACTGAGGTGGCGCGGGTGTTCTTCGGGGCCCGAGGCCAGACCGGCACGCGGCCGCCGGTCGTGGCGCGGGGATGCGCTGCGACCTAAAATCAGTCAACTGCCTGAAACTACATAGGGGATTCCACTGATGAAAGCATCCGCCAAGGACTTGGCCGCCCTGCTGCCGCCGCGCTTCACCCTGGGCGTGGCGACGGCGGCCTTCCAGATCGAAGGGGCCCTGGATGAGGACGGGCGCGGCCCCTCGGGCTGGGATGTCTTCGCCACCAAGCCCGGATCGATCGTGGACGACCACAGTCCCGCCGTCGCGTGCGACCACTACCACCGGATGCCCGAAGACGTGGCCCTGATGAAGGAACTCGGGGTGGACTCCTACCGGTTCTCCTTGTCCTGGTCACGCATCCAGCCCGGCGGCAGCGGGCCGGTGAATCCCGCTGGCCTCGACTTCTATGACCGGTTGATCGACCTGCTGCTGGCCAACGGGATCGCCCCGATGGCCACGCTCTACCACTGGGACACCCCGCTGGAGCTGGATGAGGCCGGCGGGTGGATGAACCGGGACACTGCCTACCGGCTGGGGGAGTTCGCCGCGATCGCCGCGGCCGCATACGGCGACCGGGTGACCCGCTGGGTGACGGTCAACGAACCCGCCACGGTCAGCACCAACGGCTACATGCTGGGGATGCACGCGCCGGGCGAAGCGCTCATGCTGAAGGCCCTGCCCAGCGTCCACCACCAGCTGCTGGGGCACGGGTTGTCGCTCCAGGCTCTCCGGGCCGCTAATGTGCCGGGCGAAATTGGGATCACGAATGTCTATTCACCGATGGTGCCCGCCTCGATCAGCCCGCTGGACAAGCTCAGCGCCGGACTCATGGACATGGCGCAGAACAGGCTCTACGCGGACCCCGTCCTGCTCGGCAAGTACCCCGACGCCATCCGGGCAGCCACCTTCTTTTCCTCCTTCAGCCCGTCCAGTGAGGACATGAAGCTGATCTCCCAGCCGCTGGACTTCTACGGGCTCAATTACTACATGCCAACCCGTGTGGCGTCCGGCCCCGGCGAGGGCGCCGTGCCCAAGGGGATGGCCGAGGCCATGGGCGATGACCTGAGCGGCACCGCGCCCGGTGCTCCGTTCCACATTGCGTCCTTCCCGGACACGGAGATCACCGCGTACGGCTGGCCCATCAAGCCGGAGTACATGAGCGTCGCGCTCGCGGAAATGGCTGAGCGCTACCCGGACCTGCCGCCGGTCTACATCACCGAGGGCGGGGCGAGCTTCGAAGACCTCGAGATCCGGGACCCGGACGGCGGACTGATCATTCCGGACGAACGCCGCGTGCGCTACCTGGCGGACCATATCGCCACCGCCATCGAAGCGACGTCACCCGGCGGCGCGGCCGAGGCGGTCGATCTGCGCGGGTACTACGTGTGGTCACTGATGGACAACTTCGAATGGTCGGGCGGCTACAAGCAGCAATTCGGGCTGCTGCACGTGGACCGCGAGACCCAGGAGCGCACTAAGAAGGCTTCGTTTTACTGGCTCCAGGAAGTCCTCGCGGCCCGGCATCTGCAGACCGTCCCGGAGGCTCCCGCCGCCGCTGTCGACCCCGAGCCGGAGACTCCCGTCGACGTCGTCGACGCCGAGCCGGAGCATGATGCCGGTGCCGTGCCGGTAGCGTCCGGCGGCGCCCCAGTTGCGTCCGACACCGCAAACCCCCAGCCGGCGGGCTAGCAGCCGATCACGCGGATAGGAGCGTGAGTCCTTCCGGGACAGGGTCCTCGAGGGGCGCCGGCCAGGGCGGATCCTCCATGTCTGCGGCAGGGGCTTCGTGCCCGACCGTGAATATGTGCCAGTCCGCGAAGGGGTCCGGGGGAAGTTCCAGGTTGGGATCCCGGTCGGGGTCCGGCGGCAGGTCCAGTTCGGTATCCCAGCCTGGATAAGCGGGCAGGCCTGAATCCATCAGTGTGTCCGGGAGCGTCTCGGCGGCCAGGATGCCGGGTGGCCAGTGGGGTGGCTCCCAGTCCTGTTGTTCGCTGGGGTAGTACCGTCCTGACGGTGAGGTCCAGCCGGGCGGGTTGTCTTTGCTGGCCCCGCTCGGTGTCCAGGCTGAGGCGTGTTTGAGGCGGTGGTGCTTGGGCCATGGCTGCCCGAGGTTGGAGATGCCCGTGGTGCCTCCGTCGGCCCAGGCCAGGAGGTGGTCGGCGTCGTTGTCCAGGGACGGGTTGTTGCAGCCGGGAAACGGGCACCGGCCGTCGCGGAGCCGGAGCCATTGGCGCATGGTCTTCGTGAGGCGGTAGCTGGTCCGGCCGATTTCCAGCGGCGCCCCGTCCCGGGGATCGACCAGGACCCGGTAGAACGAGCCGGCGCCGTCGGCGACCAGGCGGCGGGCCATCGACGGCGGGATCGGCCCGTATCCGTCGAGCATCGCCGGTTCCTCCGTGGCACCCAACAGCGAGAGCACCGGAACGGTGATGAGGACCTGTGCCCGCGGGACCGGCACATCCCCGGCAAGACCGTTGCCGTCGGTACCGGCGTCGGTACCGGTGTTCAGGAGCAAGGTGGCGGCGATGTCGGCGCGGAGCTGGGTCAGGGTGCGTGCCTCGTCCGGGCCCTGCAGGGCCCGGGCGGCAGTAGTGGTCCGGTCCCAGATCCCCGCGGCGGTATCGGCCGGCAGGTACGCGGAGAACCAGGCCATCCCGTCAGAGTCCGGGCGGAACTCGACCCGCCGGTCCTTCGCGCTTCTGGCGTGGCGTTTCTCGATGCTGTCCGGGTGGTGGCGTTCGCGCCACGTGCGGGCTTTGCCGCGGAACCGGTACGGGACGAGTTCCCCGGCCGGGCAACCCCGGGCGGGGTTGGGGGCGTCGGGGTCCAGGAAGTGCGCCTCCAGCGCGGCCGCCCCGGCCGGGTCCAGGTTCGCGGTTTCATCCACCATGACCCGGGCGTGGGCCCAGGAGATCGTCCCGGCACTCAGCGCCTTTAGGGTCAGCGGCAGCGACGTTGTCAGGGCCTCGGACTCGGCCAGGAGGGTACCGGCGGTGTGCTCGCTGATGGTCAGGGCACAGGCGATCTCGGAGACCATGATCTCCTCGACGGAGTGATCCTGCGCGGACGCCGTCGGGGGCGCCTGGGCACGGGTGGCCTGGACGTAGTCCGCGGTCAGGAGCACCTTCAGCGCCGCGAACTGGGCCTCGACCCGGGCCGCCCCGCCGAGCCCGTCCAGGCTGGCATCCGCCAGATCCCGCAACGGATCAGCCAGGAACAGACCAGACTCGGCGTCCCGGAACGGATCGACGCCCGGCGGAGCAGATTCGGCGTCCCCGGAGCCGGTCAAGGCAGTCAGAGCGGCAACGGACGCGGCGACCGCCGCCAGGGCCTCCCTGCTCTCCACACTCCAGGCTGTGCTGTCCATACCCTCATCAAATCATCGGGCACCGACAAAAAGACGACCGGCCGGGTGGCAGTGTGTCCGGCGGCTGTTAGAGAATTTCCAGCTCCTGCAAGGTTTTGGCCATGCCCGCACCGTCCGGGGAGTAGATCCACGGAACAGTCGAGCCCGTGTGGTCACCGGTCTCCGTGTGGCCGCCGGCCAGGACGGCTTCGCTGGCGGAGAGCTGCCGGATGCCGATGGCGGCCACCCGGTCGCCGTGCTGCTGCGCGAAGTGGGAGTAGATCGCCTCGTCGTGCTGGCCGTTGTCCCCGAAGAGCAACCAGCGCATGTTGGGGAACTCCTCGGCCAGCAGTTCCAGGTTGCGGCGCTTGTGCTCCTGGCCGCTGCGGAACCAGCGGTCATGCGTGAGGCCCCAGTCGGTGAGCAGCAAGGCGCCGGAGGGGTACATATTCCGGGTGATGAAACGCGCCAGTGTCGGGGCGGCGTTCCACGGCCCGGTGGACAGGTAGATCACCGGGGCCTCCGGGTACTCGACCTTGATCCGGTCCATCAGCACGGCCATCCCGGGGGTCGCCATCCGCGCGCGTTCGTTGAGCACGAAGGTATTCCAGAGCGCAAGGAACGGCCGGGGGAGCGCGGTGACCATGATGGTGTCATCGATGTCGGACACGATCCCGAGCTTGGTGTCCGGTGAAATGACGAAGATCTTCGCCGAGGCGGGCTCGGTCCCCTCGGCGCGCAGCACCGCAGTGTGCCAGCCCGGGGTGAGGTTCACCTGCACGACCGTGTCCACCAGTCCGCCGCGGTCCGCATGCACCCGGGCGGTCACCCCGCCGATCTCGATCTCCACCTCGGAGTACTGGATCGGGACGGAGGTAAACGCCCGCCAGCCGCGGATGTTCTGGTTGCCGTTCTGCGCTGCTCGTTCCGACCGGCTTCCGGGGAGGGACCTGCTGGTCAGTACAACGCGGCCGAGGACCCGGACCCACGTGGTGGAGCCGTAGCCTTGGTAGGCAACAGTCGTCGGGACAAAGTCCCAGCGACGGGCCGCTTTCAGACGGGCACCGTTTACGGTGTCTGAGACCCAGT
Organism: Pseudarthrobacter sp. PvP090; assembly: GCF_040547365.1. NCBI lineage: Bacteria > Bacillati > Actinomycetota > Actinomycetes > Micrococcales > Micrococcaceae > Pseudarthrobacter > Pseudarthrobacter sp. PvP090. The sequence goes on along the minus strand of NZ_JBEPPO010000022.1, from coordinate 12,937 downwards.
GCGCCAGGCGGAATGCCCGGTTGCCGGTGACTGGTTGCTGTCGGGGAGAGTCCTGTGACGCCAATTCCATGCCTCCACTCTCCCACAAGGGTCCGTCCCGGCACGGACCGTGTCCGGAAACGCCACGGTTCAATCGCCGCCCAGCAAATCCAGCAGCACCATGGCGTTACGCACGGCGTTCCCGCCGCCGTCGTTGTTGAAATACACAAAGACCTCCTTGCCGGCCGCCTGCCATTCGCGGATCCGGTCCGCCCACCAGCGCAGCTCGTCGTCCGAGTAGGAGCCGCCATAGAGGTGCTCCCGGTCGGGGCCATGAAGCCGGACGTAGACGAACTCTGCGGTGGCCCGGAGGACGCACGGTAGTCCCGCGCCGCTCATGACGCAATACGCGGCGCCGTGCCGTTCCAGCAGCGCGTAGACCTCAGGCACGTCCCAGCTCGGGTGGCGGAACTCCACGCTGACCCGGATCCAGTCGGGCAGCGCCGAGAGGAAGTACTCCAGCCGCGCGTCGTCCCGGGCGAAATCCGGCGGCAACTGGACCAGCAGCACGGCCCTTTTCTCCCCGAGTTCGTGCCAGCAGTGGGCGATCCGCTCGATCCAGACCTCCGGGGCGTAGAGCTTTTTGCCGTGGGTCAATCCGCGGGGGGCCTTGACGGACAGCAGGAAACCGGGCGGAAGCCGCCGGCGCCAGCCGGCGAAGGAAGTGTCCCGGGGCCACCGGTAGAAGCTGGCGTTGAGCTCCACCGTGGTGAAGCGGGCCGCGTAGTGCGCCAGCCGCTCCCGCGCCGGCAGTCCCGGCGGGTAGAGCACGTTCGCCCAGTGGTCATAGCTCCAGCCGCTGGTGCCGATGTGCACTGTCCGATTCAGCATCTATGGATCCTAGTCCCAGGGGAAACCCGTGTGGCACTGTAAGTCCCATGGCTCGCATTGAGGACTACGCACTGGTCGGCGATCTGCACACTGCGGCCCTGATCAGCACCGAAGGGTCGATCGACTGGCTCTGCCTGCCGCGCTTCGACTCGCCGGCCTGCTTCAACGCACTGCTGGACACTCCCCGGGCCGGGCGCTGGCTGCTGGCACCGGAGGGTGGCGGTGAATGCGCCCGAAGGCACTACCGCAAGGGCACTCTCATCCTGGAAACCGAATGGGAGACGCCCTCCGGAAGGGTCAAGGTCATCGACTTCATGCCGCCCCGCGACGCGGTGGCGGACATTGTGCGGATCGTCGTGGGCATCAGCGGCACGGTCAGGATGCGCGGCGAACTGGTCCTGCGTTTCGACTACGGCCACATTGTCCCGTGGGTCCGCCATGACGACCACGGGATCCACGCCGTCGCCGGTCCCGACGCCGCGTACCTCGTGACCGGGGCCCCGCTCCGGGGCGAGCGCCTGCGCACCATCAGCGACTTCACCGTCAGGGCGGGGGACCGGGTGCCGTTCGTGCTGACCTGGACACCGAGCCATCTGGACCGTCCCCGCGCCGTGGACCCGGAGCGGGTCCTGGCATCGACGGAGGAATTCTGGCGGAACTGGTCTGCCAAGTGCACGGTCACCGGGCCCTACCGCTCGGCCGTGCAGCGTTCGCTGATCACCTTGAAAGCACTCACATTCGCCCCCACCGGAGGGATTGTGGCGGCAGTGACGACCTCCCTGCCGGAGGAACTCGGCGGCGAACGGAACTGGGATTACCGATTCTGCTGGCTCCGTGACGCCACCCTGACGCTCCAGGCGCTGCTGGCGGCCGGGTACACGGAGGAGGCCGCCTCCTGGCGCGACTGGCTGCTGCGGGCCGTGGCGGGTGATCCCAAGGACCTGCAGATCATGTACGGCATCCACGGCGAACGCCGCCTTCCCGAAGTGGAACTCCCCTGGCTGCGGGGGTATGAGGGCTCCGCCCCGGTCCGGACCGGCAACGGCGCGGCCGGGCAGCTTCAGCTCGACGTCTGGGGCGAGGTGCTGGACTGCCTGTCCCTGACCCGGAATTCGCTGCTCACCAGCACCGATGAATCCTGGGACGTGCAGCTCGCGCTGATGGACCACCTGGGCCCGGCCCGACAACGGGCTCTGGGAGATGCGCGGGCCGCGGAGGCACTTCACCCACTCCAAGGTGATGGCGTGGGTGGCGGCCGACCGTATGGTCAAGGGCGTCCGGGACTTCGGACTGGCCGGCCCCGCGGACCGCTGGGAGGAGCTCCGGGACACGATCCGCGCCGATGTCATGGCCAAAGGGTTCGATGCCGACAGAAACACCTTCGTTCAGTCCTACGGGCGGCCGGAGCTCGACGCGAGCCTGCTCCTCATCCCGCGCGTCGGTTTCCTGGCCCCGGACGATCCGCGCGTCATCGGAACGATTGATGCCGTGCAACGGGAACTGACCCATGACGGCTTCCTTCGCCGCTACAAGCCGGAAGAATGCGACGACGGGCTGCCCGGCGGGGAGGGGGTGTTCCTCGCCTGTTCGTTCTGGCTGGTCGAGGCGCTCCTGGGCGCGGGCCGGCACCACGAGGCGCGGGAATTGTTCGAGCGGCTGCTGGCGCTGCGCAACGATGTCGGGCTCCTCAGCGAGGAGTGGAGCGTCGAGGCCGGACGGCAGCTGGGAAATATGCCGCAGGCGTTCAGCCATTTCGCCCTCGTGATGAGCGCCCTGGAACTGCACGAGGACGGTGTGCGCCGCAGCGACTCGCCGGCCCCGGGGCGCTGATCGCAACACCGCACCGGCCCGAAGCCCGCTCCCGGATACCCGCGGGCCGGGGTTTTCGTCAAGACCTTAGATAAGTATACTTACTAACACCCCGGCGTGGGGTGGAGGATTATAAGGAGAGTGCGATGGCTGGATATTTCGAGCTCGTGGACGCGCCCGACGGCGGCTACCGGATTCGCATGCTGGACGGGGCGGGCGGCCTGATGGCTGTTTCGGTCACGTTTCCCACGAAGCGGGCAGCTGTGGCAGGTATCGCCCAGGCCCGCGAAATCGCCGGCACAGGGCTCATCCGGGACCGCAGTGCCGGCGGGCAGGCCGCGCCGGTGGGGCCACTCTCCAGGGTCTCGAGGAGGACCGCCGGCGGTGCCGGACGCGGAACCTCCGTGTCCGGCGGATCGCTGGCCGCCGGCAAACGGGCCCGCGCTCACCACTGATTCGAATGCTGAACCCCCTGGCCGCCGTCCCGCAGACCGCATGACTGCCGCCCCGCCCCGTGACCGGCGCCGCGCCGCCGTGCTGTTCGACGTCGACGGCACCCTGGTCGACTCCGCCTACCTGCACACGCTGGCCTGGTGGCAGGCATTCCGGCAGGCCGGCTACGACGTGCCGATGGCGAGCATCCACCGCTCGGTCGGCATGGGCGGGGACAGGATCCTCGCCAGGCTGCTGCCGGACGGCCGGGAACCGAGGACGGCGCCATGATGGCCTCGCACGCCGCCGTGTTCGCCACCTTCTGGCCCGCACTTCGCCCGCTGGATGGCGCCCGCGAGCTGCTTGCGCGGTGCCACGAGGGCGGGCTCGCCGTGGCGCTCGCCTCCTCCGCGCGGCAGCGCGACCTCGAGGTGCTGCGGGCGGCGATCGGCGCCGACGCCTTTATTGACGCGGCCACGAGCTCGGCCGACGCGAAGGAGAGCAAGCCTGCGCCGGACATCCTCGTCGCCGCCCTCAGCGCCGTGGGTGTGCAGGCGGCCGATGCCGTCTACGTGGGCGACGCCGTGTGGGACATCTACGCCGCCGGGAAGCTCGACATCCCGGCCATCGGACTGACGTGCGGCGGCACCGGCGAGGCGGAACTCCGGGACGCCGGCGCCGTCGAAATCTATACCGGCCCCCGGGACCTGCTGGAAAACCTCGGCGACAGCGCGATCGGGCGGCTCGCCGCCCGTGCCCGCCCGGTCTAGCGGATTCGCCAGCGGGCCGCGGGCCGTGGAGTTCCGCACCCGCCGGCCTGACCAGCGGTTACAGTGTGTCCATGAATCCATCCGGGGATAAGGAATCCGGGCCGTCCCGGCAGCGGCGGCTGCCCGGGCTCGCGGTGCCGCTTCTGGCCGTGGCCCTGCTGGCGGCGGGGGCGGTCTTCCTGTCGCGGCCGGTGCGGCAGGCGGAATTCGGCTGGTTCGCCTATGCCCCGCTGTCCCAGCAGGCGTTTGCCGCCCCGGGCCTGGTGGTGATGGATGCGGAGAAATGGGCGGGTGTTGTGCTGGCCGGTCTCGGACTGTTGACGCTCGCGTTCTGGTCCGGCTTCCGCACGGGCCGGCACGCCCGCCGGCACCCGGGCTGACGGGGGACGGGGGACGGCCGGCCCAGCGCGAGGTGACACGTCGCCGCAATGTTGGCGAGGAACACTGCCGCGAAATGCGAACTGGGCATACGCTAGCCGGATGACACGACATCACCTGCCCGGCCGGGTCGCCGTAGTTACCGGAGCAGGCTCGGGGATCGGCCGGGCGGTCGCCCGGCTCATGCTCGCCGACGGGTACCGGGTGGTGCTGGCCGGCCGGCGTCAAGAGCAGTTGCTGGAGACCGGGGCAGGACATGCCCAGGCGCTCGCCGTCGCCTGCGATGTCACCGTGCCCGACGACGTCGAACGGCTCTTCGCCGCCGCCCTGAAGCAGTGGGGGCGGGTGGACGTGCTGTTCAACAACGCCGGAGTGTTCGGCCCGGCGGCCTCGGTGGACGAGATCAGCCTCGCGGACTGGGATGCCACCCTAGCGGTGAACCTGACCGGCTCCATGCTGTGCGCCGCTGCCGCCGTCCGGGCCATGAAGGCGCAGTCACCCCAGGGCGGCCGGATCATCAACAACGGCTCGATCGCCGCGCATTCGCCCCGGCCCCGGACGGTCGCCTACACCGTCACCAAACACGCCATGACCGGGCTGACCAAGAGCATCGAACTCGACGGCCGCGGCTTCGGCATCAGCTGCGGGCAGATCGACATCGGCAACACGGCCACCGAGCTGATGGACACGATCGGCGTCGGCTCCGGGGCCGTCCAGGCCGACGGCAGCAGCCGCGTGGAGCCGACCTTTCCGGTGGACGACGCCGCGCGAGCAGTGCTGCTGATGGCGGGGATGCCGCCGTCCGCCAGCGTCGGATCCCTCGTGATCACCGCCGCCGGGATGCCGTTCATCGGACGCGGATAGCCAGGGAGCAGCCCGCTTAGAGCGGCAGCAGGCCGGACAGGTCGGCGCGCAGCCCGGAGGCGGCCACCCGGCCGGCGCCGACGGCGTCCGCCCAGCTCAACTGCCCGCTGACCATCGCCAGCCAGGTGGCGGCGTCGCACTCAATGACGTTCGGGGGAGTGCCGCGGGTATGCCGCGGGCCCTCCACGCACTGTGTGACGCCGAACGGCGGGACCCGCACCTCCACTGAGTTCCCGGGCGCGCGGGCGGTGACCTCCTCCAGGGAGTAGCGCACCGCCGTCGCCAGCGTGCTGCGGGGGACGGGGGTGCCGGCATCCGCGCCGGCGGCATCCGTGGCGCCCGAGGCCAGGCCGTTGGCTGTCTGCCAGGCGGCGAGGGCTGCGCGCCCCTCGTCGATTGCTATCCGGCGTCGGGCCACGGCCATGGCTAGACGAGCAGTGCCGAGACGGCGTTGCCCAGGCGGATTTTGCCGACCGGCCGGCCGCCGCCGAGTACGGGGGTGACCACCTTGTCCAGGACACTGGCCACTTCCGGAACGTCGACGGCGCCGGCTGCGGCCAGCAGGGTCAGGCCAACGAGCGTGGTGGCGCGGATGTTGCCGTCGAGGACTTTGATGGCGACGGAGGCGCCCGTGGGGGTGGCCATCACCAGCACACCTTCGGCGCCGATTTTGGCGAGGATGCCGAGGTCGTCCATGACGATGGTATTGCACTCGCCCTTGCCCTGCACGGCCCACGGGTAATCCAGCATCGACGTCGCGATCGTGGCGGCGCGGGCGTTGGAGTTCTTGTCCCCGGGGGCCTTGGCCAGCTTGGAGAAGGCCCGGGCCAGACCGGTCAGGGAGACGGCGGCGACGGGCGCGCCGCAGCCGTCGATGCCGAGGTGGGCGATGCTTTCGCCGCAGTATTCCTCGATGACGGAGCGGATGCGCTGTTGCAGCGGGTGGTTGGGTTCGAGGTAGCTGTGGGTGTCCCAGCCGTTTTCGGTGCAGGCCCAGAGGAATGCGGCGTGCTTTCCGGAGCAGTTGAAGGCGAGCTTGGACTTGCCCCGCTCGGCGCGGACCAGCCAGTTCCGGGCGGTCTCGTCCTCGGGCCAGGCCGCAGGGCACTGGAGCTGCTCTTCCTTGACGCCGGCGGCCTTGAGCATGCCCTCGACGACGTCCATGTGGTCCAGTGAGCCGACATGGCTGCCGCAGGCGATCGCTGCCTGCGCGCCGCGCAGCGGCACGCCCGACTGCATGGACGCGAGGGCCTGCAGCGGCTTGAGCGTGGACCTGGCGTAGATCGGGGTGGTGATGTCGCCCAGTTCGGTGACGACGGTGCCGTCCCCGGCGATGAGGACGGCGGAGCCGATGTGCCGGGACTCCACAAAGCCGCTGCGTTCAACGACGGCCAGTTCGACGGCGGACTCGACGGTGAAGGTGGCATGCGAATTCAGGGGCATACAGCAAGTCTATGGTCCCCGGCGGTGATAGCCCGTTATTCCACGGTCACCATCAGCGACTGCCAGCCGGAGGCGCCGTCGGGCACGGGATCCGCGCGCTGGTCCGTCTGGACCTCGCCGGTTCCGTCGGTGGCGCGGGCCTTGATGTAGTGCGGGCCCGGGGTGGCTTCCCAGTCGAAGGACCACTGCCGCCACGTCACGACGGAAGCCTCTGTTGAGAGCACGGCCTCGGTCCAGGGCCCGTTGTCGATCTGCACCTCAACCTTGGTGATGCCGCGCGTCTGCGCCCAGGCGGTGCCGCCGATCGCGACCCGCCCGGCCGGAACCTTGGCGAAGGACTTGGGGACTTCGACGCGGGCCATAGTCTTGATGGGGCCGCGCTCGGACCAGCCGCGCTGCGTCCAGTACGCCTTGCTGTCCGCGAAGCGGGTGACTTCCAGGTCCACGACCCATTTGGTGGCGGAGACGAAGCCGTACAGGCCGGGGACGACCATACGCACCGGATACCCGTGTTCCAGCGGAAGCGCTTCATCATTCATGCCGAACGCCAGCATGGCGTCGCGGTCGTCCTGGAGGACCTCGAGCGGCGTCGAGGCGCTGAAGCCGTCGATGGAGGTGGAGAGCACCATGTCCGCGCCAGTCTGGGGCCCGGCCATCTCGAGCACGTCGCGGATGGGCATGCCCAGCCATTTGGCATTGCCGGCCAGGTTCCCGCCGACCGGGTTGGACACACAGGTCAGGGAGACATGGGATTCGATCAGGTTCGCGTCGAGGAGGTCCTGGAACGTGAGCCGGATTTCCCGGTCCACGAGGCCGTGGACCCGCAGCTCCCAGTCCTGGGCGTTGATTTCGGGCACGCTCAGGGCGGTGTCAATGCGGTAGAAGTCGCTGTTGGGCGTCAGCCACGGCGTCACCCCGGGGGCCTTGGACTGCACTCCGGCGGGGACCGCGGGGGCCGGTTTCGCGGCCACCGGGAGCTGCAGCGATTCCCTGGCCTGGGCGACGTTGCTGCGGGCCGCGCTGAGCAGGCGCCCGCCGGTCGCGGCGACGGCCGAAGCTGCGGCGGTGACTCCGGTCGCGGCGAAGAAGGCACGGCGGCTCGTGGCGGGACGGTCCGGATCCTTGGCTGCCACGTCCGCGTCCGTGTCCGGCCATTGCCGCATCCGCCACAGTTTTGTGACCAGGAAGCGGAGCGCAATGAGTCCCGCGACGGTGCCGATCACCGTCGGTACCGCATCCAGAGGCTTCACCCCGGAGCGCGTCACGACGGCCGCCACGATCACCGCGCCCATCAGCAGCACGCCGGCGACGCCGAGTGCCCATTTGCGGTACGCCACGACGCCCAGCACGCAGGCGAGCAGCAGGATGGTCACCGCCATGCCAACGAACAGTGCGACCTTGTCATTGGTGCCGAAAGTGGCGATCGCGAAATCCTTCAGCCACGACGGCGTGAAGTCGATGAAGGTCGAGCCCAGTGCGATCACCGGCGTCGCCCGTGCAGTGAAGAACGCCCCGACCAGTTCCGCCACGGACAGGACGACGGCGGCTGCAGCGACCCCGGCGAGCGCGGCCAGGACGGTCGGGCCGGTCAGCCGCTTCGAGGCTGTGTGCTGGCCGGGCCGCTTCGGGGCGGGCTTCTCTATCCTGAGTTCTTCGGCGCGGGGCGTCTGCGTGCTGGGCTTGTCCATACTGGGTCTTCGTAGCAGCACGGGCCGCGGATTGCCCACCGGGCCGCGCTGACCCCGGGGGGACATGCCCTCCGCTGGGGCGCAGGGATGGGCATGGTGGCATTATGTCCAGCGGGCGGGGCCAGGACTGGGCATGTCCCGTGGGGCTGAGGGCCGGCACCGGTGACCCCGGGGGGACATGCCCTCCGCTGGGGCGCAGGGATGGGCATGGTGGCATTATGTCCAGCGGCACTGGTCAGAACTGGGCATGTCCCGTGGGGCTGCGGGCCGGCACCGGTGACCCCGGGGGGGACATGCCCTCCGCTGGGGCGCAGGGATGGGCATGGTGGCATTATGTCCAGCGGGCGGGGCCAGGACTGGGCATGTCCCGTGGGCGGTAACAGGTCAGCAGGGCTGGGCATGTCCGGCGGTGGTCACAGCTTAGGAGCCTGCCCGGTCCACAAAGTACCCTTGGGAACTGTGAAGGTACTTGTCATCGGCCCCGGCGGCCGCGAACACGCCATTGTCCGATCCTTGCTTGCCGACCCGAACGTGTCCGAGGTCCATGCGGCCCCGGGCAACGCCGGCATCAGCAAACTGGTCCCCACACACGCCGTCGACGCGAACGATCCTGTCGCCGTCGCCGCCCTGGCCACCAAGCTCACGGTTGACCTCGTGGTGGTCGGCCCCGAGGCGCCGCTTGCCGCCGGGGTGGCCGACGCCGTCCGCGCGGCCGGCATCCCCGTGTTCGGCCCCAGCAAGGCCGCAGCCCAGCTCGAAGCCTCCAAGGCCTTCGCCAAGGAGGTCATGGCCGAGGCCGGTGTCCCCACGGCCATGGCCCGGGTGGCCGGCAACGCCGAGGAAGCCGCCGACGCGCTCGACACGTTCGGCGCTCCCTACGTGGTCAAGGACGACGGGCTCGCCGCCGGGAAGGGCGTGGTGGTCACCCGCAACCGGGACGAGGCCCTGGCGCACGCGCAGAGCTGCTTCGACGCCGGCGGCACGGTGGTGATCGAGGAATTCCTCGACGGCCCCGAGGTCTCCGTCTTCGTCCTCTGCGACGGCCGCAACACCGTCGCGCTGTCCCCGGCCCAGGACTTCAAGCGGATCTTCGACAACGACGAAGGCCCCAACACCGGCGGCATGGGCGCCTACACCCCGCTGGAATGGGCCCCGGAAGGCCTCGTCCAGGAAGTTCTTGACCGGGTCGCCCAGCCCACGGTCAACCAGATGGCGCACCGCGGCACCCCGTTCGTCGGCGTCCTGTTCGTCGGCCTGGCACTGACCTCCCGTGGCACCCGCGTGATCGAATTCAACGTCCGTTTCGGCGACCCGGAAACCCAGGCCGTCCTCGCCCGCCTCAAGACCCCCCTCGGCGGGCTGCTGATGGCGGCCGCCAAGGGCGAACTGGACAAGGTCCAGCCGCTGCGCTGGTCGAAGGAGACCGCCGTCGCCGTCGTCGTCGCCGCCGAAAACTACCCGGACACGCCGCGCACCGGTGACCGCATCCGGGGGCTCAAGAAGGCCGAGTCCGTCGAGGGTGTCCACGTGATCCACGCCGGCACCCGGCTCGACGACGAAGGCAAGGTGGTGTCCGCCGGGGGACGGGTCCTCGCCGTGGTGGCGCTCGGCACGGACCTCGTGGAGGCCCGGGAACGGGCGTATGACGGCGTCGAACTGGTCCACTTGGAGGGCAGCCAGTTCCGCACCGACATCGGAGGCAAAGCGGCCCGGGGCGAGATCAAGGTGCACACGCCCGGCGCCCCCGCCGACCCGAAAGCGAAGGCCTGAGCATGACCACCCCCGAATCCTCCGTGCCCGAGGCCACTGACCCCGCCCCGTCCGCGCCCAAGGGCGGCCTGGACACCGCGACGCTGGACCTGCCCGGCTGGAGGCACATTTACTCCGGCAAGGTCCGTGACCTTTATGTTCCGGCGGACGAGTCCATCACGGAGCGCATCGGCCAGGAGTGCGTCCTCGTCGTGGCCAGCGACCGGATCAGCGCCTACGACCACGTCCTCGCCAGCGAGATCCCGGACAAGGGCCGCATCCTGACGCAGCTGAGCCTGTGGTGGTTCGAGCAGCTTGGCGTGGAGCACCACGTGCTCGCGTACACAGTCGAGGCCGGCGTGCCCGCCGCGGTGGAGGGCCGGGCGATGATCTGCAAGAAGCTGGACATGTTCCCCGTCGAATGCATCGCCCGCGGCTACCTCACCGGCTCGGGGCTCCTGGAGTACCGGCAGTCCCGCACCGTGTGCGGCCTCCCGCTGCCGGAGGGCCTGGTGGACGGGTCCCGGCTGGACGAGGCCATCTTCACCCCCTCCGCGAAGGCCGAGGTGGGCGAGCACGACGAGAACATCACCTACGACGCCGTCGTGGAAACCGTGGGCGAGGACGTCGCCTCCCGGCTGCGCGAGCTCACGCTGGAGATCTACACGAAGGCCGAGGAGATCGCCCGCGGCCGCGGCATCATCCTCGCCGACACCAAGGTGGAATTCGGCGTCGACGCCGCCACCGGTGTCATCACCCTCGGCGACGAGGTGCTCACCCCGGACTCCTCACGGTTCTGGGACGCCGCCACCTACGAGCCGGGCAGGGCCCAGCCTTCCTACGACAAGCAGTACGTCCGCGACTGGCTGACCTCGGCCGAATCCGGCTGGGACAAGTCCTCGGACGAGGCACCTCCTGCGCTGCCGTCCGACGTCGTCGCCCGCACCCGCAGCCGCTACGTCGAGGCCTACGAAAAGCTCACAGGCCGGACGTTCGCGTAGCCGCCGCGCGGAACAGGACTCCGCGCGGGCCGGGCCGCCGCGGGCCAGGGGCCCGGCGGGCGTCCGCCTAGGTTCCGGTGGACGCGGCGGCCTGCGCGCGGCGCTGCGCGAGCCGGATTTCCAGCACGGCGTCCATCGCCTGCTGGACCCGGTCCGAGGCGCCGGCTGCGCTGAATTCCTTCTGGGCTTCCTCAAGATAGACGAGGGCCTCGTCGGATTCCCCCGCAGCCTTGAGCGCCTTGCCGAGCAGCAGGGCGACCTCTCCGGCGACATGCTTGGCGAGTGCATCCTTTTCGGCGTGGATCTCGCGCAGCTTCTGCACCGCCGCCACAATGTCCCCGGTCAGGTAGAGCCAGCGGGCCCGGATGAACGCCACCTCGAGCTGGTCCGTCTTGTTGCCGCCGACGATCGAAAGTGCCAGCTCGGCGCGTTCGATCGACGTCAGCGTTTCGGGCTCCACGATCCCGGAGGACAGCCGTACGGCGGCGGAGGCCTTGTTGAACCGGGCCCAGAGGTCGATGTCGTTGGCGGGGGAGAGCAGCTGGGCGGCCCGCTCGTGGTACTTGATGCCCTCCGTGTAGTCATGCCGCATGAAGGCCACGTTGCCGATCACCCAGGCGACCTCGCCGGCGAGCTGGGTCATGGAGTGGTCATCCATCTGCTCGTTCATGTCCTGGCAGTACTCCCAGGCCTCATCCAGCCGGCCGCTTTCGGCCAGCGCGCCGATGAGGGCGCGCAGTGCGCCAATAATCAGGGTGGATCCCTTGGGCAGCTCGGCGCAGAGCCGCACGGCCTCCTGCGCGTGTTCGACGGCGACTGCCAGCTGGCCCTGTCCGTGGCACACTGCGGCGAGCATCTGGCGTGCGCGGACCCCCAGGCCGGCCGATTCGGCGGCCATCGGATGGTCCAGGAGCCGCTGCACGAGGTCCTGGCATTCCTTCAGCTGGCCCTGCTTCATCAGGCACTCGGCCTGCATGTAGCTCATGTTCCACCAGGCGCTGGTGTTCTTGGCCTCGAGGGCAATCTGGGCGGCGGCCGCGGCGTGCATCGCCGCCAGCGGGTAATCCCGGAGGTCCCAGGCCTGGCGGGCATAGAGGCCGGCGAGAACATATTCGGCATCGCTGACCGACACCGGCTGGCTCCACGCTTCCAGCGCCTTGGGGGCGAGCTCGAGCCGGCGGGCCAGCTCCTCGATCACATCCGCGGTCGGTTCGCGGCGCCCGGTCTCCAGCAGGGAGATGTAGCTGGGCGAGTACAGATCGCGGCCCAGTTCCGCTTGCGTCAGGCCGCGTTCGAGCCTTTCCGCTCGGAGTTTCTCCCCGAATCCGTTCCCCACGGGTACCTCCTAATTCCGGACAGTCTTTGTACTAAATGCTTGACAGTCTCTGTGCAAGCCATTTTACAATGTATGTCAACAAGGGCTCGTGCTGGCTTTGTAATGTGTCCGACTCGCGTTTCCGACCCGTATTGAGGAACCCACATGATCAAGAAGATTGCAGCTTCCGTCGCCCTGGCGGGGGCGCTGGCTCTCTCCGCAGCGGCTCCCGCAGTCCTGTCAGTCAGCGCCATCGGCAACTGGCCTGACCCCATGGGCAACACCACCCTGGCGATCGGCAACTGGCCCGATCCCATGAGCTCCAGCCAGGGCAGCCTCTCGGCGATCGGCAACTGGCCGGACCCGATGACCTTCTCCACCAACATCGGCAACTGGCCTGACCCCATGTAGGCAGCAGCCCTTTTCATAGCTCCGGGACTGGTGTGCAACTCCTGTCCCGGAGCTATTTTTGTCCTCAAACCTCATCGACTGCTCCACAACGGCCCCTCTGGTGCGTCAAAACGGCTGTGGAGTCTCATGACTTAATGGACACTTCTGTCTCAAGTCATCGTGGACAGTGTGTCTCAGGACATCGTGGACACTCGATGGCGTTTTGCT
>NZ_JBEPPO010000021.1:0-28883 GCF_040547365.1 Pseudarthrobacter sp. PvP090 | reverse complement strand
TGTGTTAAGCACGCCGCCAGCGTTCATCCTGAGCCAGGATCAAACTCTCCGTTGAAGTAAAACAGACACAACCAACACCCCCGGGAAAACGGGACGTGCCGGCTGCACAAAATTTGAAACCAGCTGTAAAAACCAGACCACACCACGGGGTGGCGGACCTGGTCAATTCAACCAATTCAATACAATAAATTGGTATCAACAAACTTGGCACACTATTGAGTTCTCAAACAACAGACACACCCGGCACCACCACAACCTCAGCCGTGGATCGCTCCGGAGCAACTTCCCAAACTTACCCGACCCCGCGAAGCTTTGCAAACCGGCGTTTCCGCCATCCACAACCCCGCGAAGGGGATCCCCACCCGGAAACACCAGCACACTCAAAAGTGCGCCATATTCCAGGCTGTTCATCAGGGGGTCGGTCGCAATCTCTCCGCATCAGCGGCGGCGACTCGAATTACTTTACACGCCACCACGACCACACACAAATCGGACAACCAACCACCCCCACACCCCCAAAAACCCCGCAACCACACCGAAACCAAGCCCCCGGCCAACCCCGCACCGGCCGGAACAGCGAAACCGGGTTCCTGTGTACTGGCTCACACGCCAGCCGCCCTTCAAGCCACTGGTTTCAGCCCACCGCCCGGGTTGCGGCGAAGACGGGCGAATCTTCAGGGCGCACGGTCACGGTCCGCAGCTCCGCGGCGGACAAGGCGGCGTAGTGGGAGAACTCCGCGAGGGCGATGACCCGCCCCCGGCGTTCGGTGCCGGTCGCCGCCTCGGTGAGGACCGCCTCGCCGTCGCCGCCCGGCTGCAGGGAAAAACCGGGGGCGACGCTGTCGGCCGTCACAGGAACCGGGGCGACGAGCAACAGCGGCTGACCCTGCCGGCGGCGGTAGTGCCCGGTGAGGTGGAAGACCAGGAACTTCTCGACGTCGTCGAGATCGGAGGAGGCGAACAGTGTGCTCTCGGGTGCTCCCCGCTCTGCCCTGCTGAGCACGAACCGCCCGTCCGCCTGGCGGACGTACAGCCGAACTTCTCCCCCAAGGTTGTAGAAGCACCAAGTCCCTTCATCGGACCTGGCCATGCTGTAGTTGGCCGCCTTCGCCAGTTCAGGGAAACGGGACATCATGGGCTCGATATCGGTGGTCAATTGCTCAACACCCCGGCTTTCAGCAGCTCTTCAACGGTCAGGACGGTGCCGCCCGCGTCGCGGAACAGAACCTGGCTGGCTCCGCCGTCGCGGCCAAACCCGGGTCCAACGACTGATCCCTCGACGGTCCAGCCTTCTGCACCAACTGGCCAGTCCTCCGCCACGTGATATTTGGAGTAGGGCAGTTCCAGGGCATTGACCGGCAGCGACCTGGCTTCAAAGCTGGCCGGTTTTCCGTCGATCAGCAGGTACAGGTGGGACCCGTCCTCCCCGCCGACCCGGTCCAGCACTGCGCCGTGGGCCCGGAACTCGCCCAGGTTCTTGAACTCGAGACGGCTGCCGCGTACTGCGCCGTCATTGGGCGGGTAGACATCGAACATACTTTGATTTCCTTTTCGAAAGATCCCGTGTTTCCGGAATTTACCCCACCGGGAAGAATGGTGGTTTTCCTGTCGGCGCCTTTAACGCGTCCTGCAGGTCGTCAGGGGTCATGCTCGAGTAGTACGAAAACGTGACCAGTTCGGTGTCATCGGTACCCCACATGCGTTCGATTCCCGTCGTTCGATCGGCCAGTATCCAACGTCCTGGCTCGTGCGAAACCTCATAACCTTGTGCGGCCTTGTCAGCAGTCAGCGGTATGGACGCGGTCATGAGCCTGGGCAGCCGGTGCCGCGAGCGCCAGACCCTGCACAGCCAGTAGACAAGATACAGCTCAACATCACGGAGGCTTGAGGATACGACAATGTCCACTTCGGGATTGGCACGATCCACTTGCCCGAGCACGAAGTCGTCATCCCGGACGGAAAGATGCCGGTAGTGATCATCACCTGAGCGAAAATACCACGATCCGTCAGCGTCGTTCTTGGTGCAGGTGAATCCCGCGTCCCGGATCAAGTCAGACAGGCGGGCGATCGCCGGGTCGAGTATGTCCAACGGTTCGCTCATTTGAGAAGTCCCATGTTCAGCATTCTTTCCACGCCGACGTTCACACCGTCGGCATCCTTGACTAACAGTTGCGAGGCGCCGCCTTCCCGTCCAAAGGCTGGGGCGACCTTCGACACTTCAAGTGTCCAGCCTTCGGTGCCGGGCGGCCAGTGATCTTCGAGGCTGTACTGGAAGTACTGCTTCTCCAAGGTGTTGACCGGAAGTGCCCGGGCTTCAAAGCTCGCGGGCACGCCGTCTTCCATGACCCCCAGGAACTTCCCTGTGGTATCACCAATCCGGTCCATCTGCACACCGTGGTCACGGATGTACGCGGCCACGGTCTGGTAGCTCATCCACGTCTTCGGCACAGCTCCGTCGTTGGGCGGATAGACGTCCCAATACTGATCCCCATACTTGCCCGGTTGTGTGTATCGTGCGTCATATTCGGCTTTGGTGAACGGAGTTCCGTCGGTTTCGCGGCCCCAGGGGGCGTCCGGATCGGAGACCAGTTCCATGGTTTCCCGGTTGAGCTCCGTTGCCTGCGGATACGGGGTGTGCTCTGCATGGTTTTCGCGCGGCTGACCGTACAGATCATCCTCTGGCTTGTGGGGGGCGTCTTCACGGGGCAGGGGTTCGACGGACTCATCGGACGAATAGACGGTGTCCTTGGCCTGCTCAGGGACCGCCGGGGTGTCCGCGTCGCGGACCAGGTTCTCGGCCGCCGCAGCAGTCTTGCCGTCCGGGACGAGGGCCTCAACCTTCGCATCGCTGAGGGTATCCAGCAGCTTCGCCGTGGTCTCGGGCATCACCACATCAGAAATCTTCACGGCCAGGGATCCGGGCTTGGCAAGGACAGTGCCGGCCGTTCCCAGTCCAGCGGCGGAACCGCCCAGGACCGGAGGCAGCTTGCCGACCTTGGCGCCGTCTAACGACGCACCGCCCAGTTTCCCCGCGGTGGTTCCGGCCTTGCCGGCCACGCTTCCGGCCTTCAGGCCGATGCCCGCGCCTCCGGCGAAGAGGCCCACGATGTCCAGTGAGGCGCCGCCGGCCGCGTAGAGCGGGTCCCGGCCCCATTCGTCGTAGTAGATGACCTGTTTACCGGCCTCGCGCAGGATCTGCATGGACTCCACCTCCGCGGCAGAGACCTTCCCGTCGGCGAGGGCGTTCCGGCTGGTGATTGCCGCTCCGGCGAGGGTTCCGATGCCCTGCCAGGCCAGCATTTGCTCCGCCTTATCCGTGGTGCCCAGGAGTGTGTAGAGACCCTGTGCGCCGCCCACCAGGGACGCGAGGGCGCCCTGCCCCAAGGATGCCATGCCGCCCGCACGAACGGAGATGTTGGCCTGCCCCCAGGGCTGGTCCGGAATCTCCCGGTCGCTGCCCAGGAAGTGCTGAACGTGGGAGAAGACGTTGGAGATGACGTCGGTGGAGCCGTCCAGCGTGTGCCGCGGAATGACCTCGGCCGATACCGCCTCGCCGCCGGCCAGTACATTGATCGCCGAGGCGCAGGTGGCGTCCGAGTCCAGGATTTCCTGCGCCAAAGCACTGCAGCGGTCGTACACGTCGCGGCGCTGATCAACGATGTCGATTTTCGACTGCCAGTCATCGTTGGCCACGATCAGCCCGTCGAGCGCGCTGACCTCTGACCTGAGCGTCTCAACCCGGCGCTTCAGGTCGCGGGTCCGCTCAGCCAGGGACAGCAGCGCCGTGCAGCACTGCTCTGCTGTCCCGTGCAGCCCGGCTGCCCGGTGGGCGATCGGAGAGAACCCGGCGAGGACCCGCCCCTCCTCCGGAGCCTGGTACGCACCGGAGAGGCCGGTCCAGGTCCGGGAAGCGGCGCCGATGCTCGAACTGATGGATGCGCCGGCGTCGGACAGTGCCTTGGCGTGTGTTTCCAGCGCGTCGGCGTCGGGCAGCGGCGGGAGGGCGTTGACGTCGATACCGCTTGCCCCGGCCCCCGCGAGGCAAACTTGTTCGAACTCGTTGCTCATCGCTGTCCTGATTCAGTAGGGTCCAACAAATTAGTTCGGCAGTGGCTGCGGTCCCATGGAGTGCACCCAGCCCGCCGGCATCGAAGCCGCCCCGCGGGCCGCGGTGGACGCCATGGTCAGGTCGCCCGCGGAGTAGTGCCCCACCGCCTCGGCCGTGCTCTCCAGGACAGTCACGCTTCTGGACACCAGCTCCTGAGTCACGGGAACAATCACGGCGTCCACCAGTGCGCCCAGGGCGGCCTGCACCACCGGGGAGGGAACGGACCCCGCAACTCCCAGCAGCGCTCCCTGCAGCTGGCCGATCGGCTCCTGCAGGTCAGCGACGGACGTGGCAGTCGCCGCGATCACTGACTGGGTCGCCGGCACGTCGATTTTCCATGATCCAGCCATTCGGATAGTCCGCCCGGTCAGCCGATGCCCTGCACCGCGTTGCGGGCAGAGGTGGCGGCGGTGGAGGCGGTTTCATCGTTGAGTCCCAAGGTGCTGCGGACCAGTGCAACGATGGCTTTGACCTCGTTGGCGGCGCTTCCCCAGCGGGCCTCGACGGCCTGGTATTCGGCGTCGACGCCGTCAGCACGGAAATCCGCCATCGCCTGGTTGACGTCCGACTGACGCTGGGCGATGAGGCTTTCCAGCTGGGCGGCGAGGGCCTGGATGTCGCCCTGTACCTGGGATGAGACATTCGTGTCGTAAGCAATGCGGTTTGCAGTCATGGGTTGTCCGGAGTCCGCGGACTCCTGCTCCGTTCCGGGTTCAAAAGGGTGTTTGTTGCGGAAATGCGGGGGCTGGTTTAGCCGGCCCGTCCTTGGAAGCGGGCGCCGTCGAAGTCTGCGGAACCTTCGGTGCGGCGGGCATTGTCACTGGCAGCGATGTCGCCCTGCTGGAATGCGGTGTTCATCCCCGACTGGCCCTGGACGATACCCGCGAGGGCGGCGTTCAATTCAGAGGCCACCAGGTCGGAGCGGTTCTTGAAGGAATCAAAGGCCGCTTTGCCGGCGCCACTGAAACGGCCTTCCAGCGGTGCGACGGCGTCAACGAACCGGCGGACCAAGGCTCCGAGGTCCTGGTTGGATGCATCGGTCTGCTTGTTCAGGCTGCCGAGCGTGTCGGCGCCCATGTCAAAAATTGCCATGACTCCCCCATCATGTTCTGTGACCTGCCAGCGCCGGACGACGGCGGCACGTCCTAGCATGGGCATAGCGGGACGAATATGTCCAGTCGGTGCAGTAAATAGGCGGCCGGTCGCTGCTTGACTTGCAATCCCCGCCAAAATCCGCGATAGGTTTAGGGGCTGATTGCCGCCGCACAGGTGCTGCAAGGGCTTACTTGCTTACTGTTAGGGGGAACAGGCTATGGCCGAAGATTTCGATTCGCGGCTTTTGGAGTCCGCGAAAGTCCGGAAAAGCCGCCTGGACGACGCGTTTCTGTTTGGGAAGAATCTCCAGGAGCGCAGCTACACCACCGTGACGGCCCGGCTGATGCAGTCGCTGCTGGTGGCCGCCCTGATCGCCGCCATTTGCGTCGGCTACAGCTTTGTCCAGCACATGCTCAGTGAGCAGTCCAGCCGGCAGGCCGCGGCCACCTCCGCCGTCGGCACGTTCGCCGTCAATGCCGCCGCAGCCGCGGTCCCGGACGCCCAGCATGGAGGGGCCGCGTGAGCACTGCCCTGAGCCGGATCACCATCATCGGCGAGCACCGCCACCTGGACGTTCGGCTGCCGTCGGACGAGCCGGTGGCTTCCCTGCTGCCGCAACTGCTGCAGCTCATGGATGACGGGAACGAGTCCACGCCTGCCGCAGCGACGGGGAGCGGCGGGGCCGCCGCCAGCAGCGTGCTGACCGCGTCGTCGGTGCTGACCACCAGCACCGGAACGACGCTGGAGGAGTCGCTGACCCTGCGCCAGTCCGGCGTCGCCGACGGCACGTTGCTGTACCTCCGTGAAGAAGTCAGTGTCCCGCCCGCCCCCGAGGTCTACGACGTCGCCTCGTTCGCCGCCGACACCACGGAGCGCATTCCCGCCCTGTGGGCCGGATCGCTGCGCACCACCGGGCTGGCCTGCATCGCCGGGCTCCTGCTGGCCGGGTCGATCGTTGGCGCGGTGCTGCTGCTGGACGCAACGGACGCCGGCGCCGGCTTCGGCGTCGGCGTCGGGCTGGCCGCGTCCACGGCCCTGATACTGGCCGGCGCGGTCCTGGGCAGCTGGCGTTCCGCGCCGGCCGGGCTGGCCCTCATCGTGGCCGGGGTGGCAGCCGCCGCGGCGGTGGCCTGCACGCTGGGTTCCCTTGCGCTGGCTGCGGCGATTGTTGCCGGCGCGGCGGTTGCGGGCCTTGCTGCCGGCGCCGTGGCCACCCGGAAGTACGTGCCCTGCCTCTCCAGCGCGGGGCTGCTGGCCGGTTTGAGCGGGGTCTGGGGGCTCATTGCGTGGAGCACCGGCGACCTGCCCCTGGCTGCCGGAACCACGGGCATCGCCGCCATCTTCGCCCTCGGCGTGGCGCCGCGGCTCGCCACCATGCTGACCGGGCTGAGCGCCCTGGACGATGACCAGCGGCAGGGAAAGCGCATCAGCCGCCAGACCACACTGGATGCCATCCACGCGGCCCACTCCACCCTCACAGGATGGACGCTGACCGCCAGTGCGATGGCTGGGCTTGCCGCCGTCGTCACCGCCACCGCGACGGACCGGCCTGGCTGGGCGGCCGCCCTTGCCCTGGCGCTCCTGGGGTCGCTGGCCCTGCGCGGGCTGTCCCTGCCGCTGTTGACGCAGCGGGCGGGTCTCTACCTGGCAGCGTCAGCATCCTGCCTGGGTGTGGCCGTGGTCCTTGCCCTGGGCCTGGAGCAGTCGTGGCTGGTGTGCGGTGCGGGGGCTGTTGCCCTCGCGGTCCTGCTGGCCTCCGTGGTCAAGGTCCGTGACCAGGCAGCGGCACGGCTCCGGGTGACCGCGTCGCGGATGGAACTCCTCTGCGTGCTGGCCACCATTCCGCTGGTTCTGGGTTTGTCCGGGGCCTTCACTCAACTAGGACAGACCTTTGGCTGATCAGCCCCGCGCCGGATTCCCCTTTTCCCCACCGCCCGCAGCTGCTGCGGAGGCCGCCGGTCCCCCGCCGGGAACCACGACGGCGGCCGGCGGCTTTCCGGGCATGTCACCCGCCCGGCCGGCCGCCGCGGCCCCGGTCCGGCAACCGGCCCCGCCACCGGTCCCCCGCGCCGCCGCCCCTGCCGCACCCGCACCCGCCGCTCCCGCGGCACACCGCAAGGCCGGCAGGAAGGGCGGAGACACCCTGTGGGAGCGCGTGCGGTTTGAGGTGACCGACGCCGTGACCTCCGGTGCCCTGTCCGAACGCCTCATCCGCGCCAGTGCCGACGTCGAGGCGCCCATCACCACCGGGCGGCGCATTGTTGTCCTGGGCACGGCCGGCGGCGCGGGAACCACCACGGTCACGGCCGTGCTGGCCAAACTGCTGGGCAGCATCCGGCAGGAGGCGGTCATGGCCGTGGACGCGACCGACCAAACAGGCCTGCTGCTGCAGCGGCTGGGTGCCGGCGGCGCAGCCCCGCTGTCCTTTCTGATGCAGCAGTTCCGCACGCAGCCGGTGCGGACGCTGCCGGACGCCACAACCAACACGGCCGCGTGCGGCAACCAAGTTTTCGCGGCCGCACGGACCGATGTCCGGTCACTGGCGGACTCGCCCCTGACCCTGGCCGAGTGGACGGACGTGTCCTCCACACTGTCCCGCTTTATGGCCGTCTCGATTGTCGATGCCGGCGCCTCGCCCCTGTCCCGGCACGCGGGGGCCCTGCTCGAGACCGCCCATGCCGTGGTGCTGGTGTCCCCGCCCGGCGAGGATGAATCCCTTCGGCGGCAGTCCGTGCAGGACGCGCTGGCCTCGGCCTTCCCGCACCTGCAGCAGGTCGGCGTGACCGTGCAGTCGCGGGCGCAGGCCGCCACGTCGGGTGAGGGCTTCCTGCCCTTCGACCGGCACCTGGCGGGCGGCGGTGCCCTGCAGCTGAGCCGGCTCGGGTCGCGGACCAGGATTGCGGCGACCGAAGCCGCCGGCCGCGCACTCCTCGCCGCGAACAGGGCCTGACCATGACCACACGGATTGTCCACCGCCCGGCCCGCACCACCATGCCGGGGCAGGCTCCGGAGCCCACCCAGCTAGACTCGCCGCCCCAGCTGGCGGCCGGGGCCGGCGGCATGAACCTGTTGGCGCTGGTGCCGATGCTGGGTGCCGCCACGTCGGTCACGGTCATGATGCTGTTCCGCGGCTCCTCGCTGGCCGGCGTCGGCGCGATCATGATGGTGGCCACGGTGCTCGCGTCTGTGGCCCTGATGTTTTCCCAGCGCGGCAAGGCCACGCGGCAGCGGGCCGGGAAGCGCCGGCTCTACATGGACTATGTGCGGCGGCGCCGGCACGAGTTCGAGACCGAGGAACAGCAGGCCCGGACGGTTGCCCACACGGCGCATCCGCCCACCGAGCACCTGGTCGAGAAGGTCATCAACGACCCGCACCGGCTCTGGGAACGCCGCCGGACCAACAAGGACTTCCTGGTCACCCGGTTCGGCACGGGCACCGTCCCGCGGCGGCAGATAGCCGTGCAGGACAGCGGCGACGCCGTCGAACGCCCGGACGCCTTTATGCTCTCCGAAGCCGACCAGCTCCGCGCGCGCTTCGGCAACACCCCCAACATGCCGCTGACGCTTCCCCTCGGTTCCGTGTCCGACGTATCGATCGTCGGCGACCGCGAGACGGCGCTGATGGTGTGCCGCAGCCTGCTCTGCCAGCTGACGGCCGGGCAGTCGCCCGAGGACCTGGAGCTGGCCATCCTGTCGGCCGGGCAGGACGACGCGGCGTGGGAATGGACCAAGTGGCTGCCGCACCTGCAGGACCGCGGCAGGATCCGCTGGGCGGCATCGCCCCAGGAACTGGCCGGACTGCTCCGCAGCTCCCTGGACGCGCGCCTCGCCGCCGTGAGCAGCGCGGCCCGGAACTTCCAGCAGCTGTCGCCGGATGCGCTGCCGCGGCTGATCATCATCACGGACCTCCCCGGCCGCAACGCCGGGCCGCTGCCCGGGATGCCGCCCGAGCTGCCGCTGAGCCAGCTGGCCATCACCAGGATCCACCTCCTGGCCGAGCAGCAGCACGAGCCGGACACCGTGGACCTGCGCGTGACCCTGGCCCCGGACGCGCTGACCCTGGAGTTCACGGCCACCGGCCAGGCCATCCACGGCAGCGCCGACCAGGTGCCGCCGGTGGTGGCCGAGGCCGTGGCGCGGTCCCTGGCACCGCTGCGGCTCTCCGAGCTGTCCCACGAGTTCGGCGAGCACAAATCGTCCCGCAGCTACGCGGAGGCCCTGGGCCTGGACGGCTACACCGCGGACGCCATGCTCGCGCTGTGGGATACGCCGCGCGGGGCCGATTTCCTCCGGGTCGCAATCGGCGAGGACGAGGACGGCACTCCGGTGCACCTGGACCTGAAAGAGCCGGCCCAACGGGGAATGGGGCCGCACGGATTGTGCGTCGGCGCCACGGGATCCGGCAAGAGCGAACTGCTGCGCACCATTGTGCTGTCGCTGATCGCATCGCACTCCCCCCGGGACCTGAACATGGTGCTGGTGGACTACAAGGGCGGGGCCACGTTTGCCCCATTCCAGGAAGCGCCGCACGTGGCGGGACTCGTCACCAACCTGGTCAGCGACGCCAGCCTCGTGGACCGGATCTACTCGAGCCTCTCCGGGGAGGTCAAACGCCGGCAGGAGCTGCTGAAAAGCGGCGGGGACTTCGCCCACATCAACGACTACCGCCAGGCCCGGGACAGCGATCCGGGCAACCCGCAGCTGGCTGAACCCATGCCGTACCTGTTTGTGTGCATCGATGAATTCGGCGAGCTCCTCACCGCGCGGTCGGACTTCATCGACCTGCTGCTCTCCATCGGCAGGATCGGCCGGTCGATCGGCATCCACCTGCTGCTGGCCTCCCAGAAGGTGGAATCCGGCATGCTCCGCGGACTCGAGACGTACCTCGCGTACCGGATCGCCCTGCATACCAATTCGGAGAGTGAAAGCCGGACCATCATCGACGTGCCGGATGCCTACCACCTGCCCAGCACTCCGGGCCACGGCATCCTCAAAGTGGACACCACGGTGTTCAAACGGTTCCGCGCCGCGTACGTCTCCGTGGCGCTGCCCGCCCCGGACGACGAGGTGGCCGACACCGCTCCCGCAGTCCTTCCGGTCAGCACCTTCCGGCTCGACGCCCGCGGCAACCGGGACGCCACCGGCACCGCGGCGGCGGCCGCCGTCGCGGTTCCCCCCGCCGCCCGGGAACGGGAGCCCGCCGGTCCGGAGAACGCGGAAACCATCCTGACGTCGCTGGTGGGATTCGCATCCACGCAACCCCGACAGACGCCACACGTGTGGCTGCCGCCCCTGCCGGGGGCCGTGGCGCTCAGCAACACCGGCGCCGCCCTGGACCTGACGTCCGCCGGGCCGCGGCTCCGGCAGCCCCGGTACCTCAATCCCTCCGTCGGCATCCTGGACGATCCGGCGCAGCAGTGGCAGGGGCCGTGGCATCTGGACCTGACGGCCCGGGGCGGCAACCTCGCCGTCATCGGCGCCCCGCAAAGCGGACGGTCGACCGCGCTGCGGACCATCGCCGCGTCGCTCGCCTTGAGCCACAGCGTGGACGACGTCAACCTCTACGCCGTGGACCTGCAGGGCAATGCGCTGGCCGCACTCGACGGGCTCCCGCACTGCAGCGGCGTGGCCGGACGCGGCAACCGGGAGCTGATCCGGCGGACCCTGGAGGAAGTGCAGAACCTGCTGCACCTGCGGCAGGCCGCGTTTGACCGGCACACCATCGATTCACTGCCGGCCATGCGCTCCCTGCGCGGGGGCGGCGGCCTCCCGGAGCTCAGCTGCACGGACGTTTTCCTGCTGATCGACGGTTTCGGCAGCCTCGGCGCGGAATTCCCCGAGCTGGAGGACGTGGTCACCGACGTCATGACCCGGGGCAGCTCCCTGGGTGTCCACGTGCTAGTGACCGTCCGCAACTGGTCCGAGATCCGGATGTCCCGGCAGTCCCTGCTGGGCAACAGGATCGAGCTCCACATTTCCGACCCCGCCGACTCCATCGACCGCCGGCTGGCCAGCACCCTGGGCGCCAACCGGCCGGGCAGGGCCCTGACCATGGCCAAGACCATCGGCCAGTTCGCCTTGCCGTCGCTGTCCGACAGCCCGGACCCGGACGCCACCGGCAAGGAGCTCGGCGAGCTCTCCGACGTGCTCCGGCGGTACTCCGCGCGGCGGGCGGCCCCGGTCCGGGTCCTTCCGCAGCGCGTGGGCCTCCCGCCGGACCACCGCCCCGTCGCCGGCGGGATCGCGCTGGGCATCCGCGAGCAGGATGCCGGGGTGGAGGAGCTGGATCTGTTGGGCAGCGACCGCGGCGCCGTCATCTTCGGCGACCCGGAAACCGGCCGGACCAATCTGCTCCGCGTGGCCGCGGCGCAGCTGATGGCCACCCACCAGCCGGGCGAGCTGGTCTTCGCCGTGTTCGATCCGCGCCAGCAGCTCCAGAACTTCATCCCGGACGGCTATCTGGGGGAATACGCGGCCAACGGCCAGCGGGCCGCCCAGCTGGCCGAGTTCGTCGCCGGCCAGGTCCGTGACCGGCTGGGCGACGGCAGCACGACGCCGGTGCGGACGCCGAGGATCGTGCTGCTGGTGGATGACTACGACATCCTGGTCGCCACCGGCAACCAGCCCCTGCGGCCGCTGGCCGGCTACCTTCCCTCAGGCGCCGACGTCGGGCTCCACGCCCTGGTGACCGGCCGGACCAGTGGCGCCGCCGTCACGGTCCACGATCCGTTCATCGCCGGCCTCCGGGCCGCGGGCTCCCCCGTGATCCTGTTCTCCGGGGACAGGTCCGAGGGGGTCATCGCCAACGGTGAGCGGCCCATACCGCTCGTGACCGGGCGGGCCAGGATCCTGCGGCCCAGCCGGCCGCCGGTGGTGCTCCAGACGTTCCACCACGAAGGAGAGGCCCAGCAGTGAGCTACGATTTCCACCTGGTCTGCGAGCAGGACCCCCGGCTGGGGCTGCTCGCCAAGGCCTCCGCGCAGTTCGAGGACAAGTTCACCCTGGCCGCAGTGGAGGGCTCGGAGCACCTGGTCCTGGGGTTCAACGGCGAGGACCTGGCCCTCCTGAACGCCCCGCACCGCGTCCCGGCCGGGGAGCTGGGGCGGATTTTCGGCGCCCGGGCCGCAGCTCAGCTGCCGCGCGGCGGATGGGTGGCCGAGGTCAACTGCCCCGCGGACAAGGACACCGCGGAGGCGGTCCGGCAGTTCCTGATCATCGCCGTGGCCGGCACCCGGGGCCTGGTCATCGATCCGCAGTCCAACGAGCTCATCACCGCGGACCCGGGCGCATGAGCGGCGCGCCCCTGACGGTGGTGCCGCTGTCCGGCCCGCGGCCCTGGCTGAGCAGTTCGGTGCTGGCAGGGCTGCGGGGCGCGGTGCTGAACTCGTCCGGGCAGCGGGTTGTGACGGTCCGGACGGACCGCGGCGCGCAGCCCAGCTACCCCCTGCTCGCGTTTCTCCGGTCCGCGGGCATCCCCTGGGTGACGCCCGCGGCCGGGGGCGCCCTGGCGGACGGCTCCACCGGGGCGTCCCTGCCGGAGGGCCGCACGGACTGGCACGCCACCGCGATCCGCGGCAGCGTGCTGCATGAGGCCACCGGCCGGCTGCGGGTGGGCGAGTTCACGGCCGGGCTGCTGCACTCCTGTACCGGGCTGGCCCCGGAGCTGATGGGCCTGTCCGAGCCGCTGGGCAGTCCCTGGGATCCGGACCAGCTGACGGTCTGGCTGCGCCAGCGCATGCCGGTGGCGAGCGTTCTGCTCGCCGGGCCGGGATTCGCGGGGGCGGTCACGGCGTACCGGACGGAGTCGGGCGTGGTGGAGGCCTTCGACGTGCTTGTGGAACGGGAAACTCCGGCGGGACGCGGCGGCCCGGCCGCCGGCGCGCAGGAGGCTCCGGACCAGCAGGGAGCCGCGGCGGCGGCCCTGGCGGCGAATGTCCAGGAGCTCTCCATCGAGCGTCACTTTGGTGCCGAAGGGCTGGGCGTCCGGGCGGGGGCGGACCACCTGCGCGTCCCTGAGCTCCTGGTCCTGGGACCGGCCTGGCACCGCGGAGTACCGGCGGACCCGGACGTGGCCGCCGTCGCGGCGGCCGAGCTGGCCGGCGTCGCGCCTTTCCGGCACCTCGTGCTGCGTTTCCGCGACAGCGGCGCGTGGGACCTGGGCCGGTCCCGGGCGGTGCAGCAGAGGATCCTGGGCGGGCCTTAGACGTACCCGTCCACGATGGCGGCGGCAATTTCCTTGTAGGCCCGGCGGGTGGACGCGGAGATCTTGTCCAGGGAGACGCGGTCGCCGTCGGCCACTGCGCGGTCGTGCGGAACCGTGATGAGCTGCCGGCAGTAGCCGGCAAGGTGCTCCTCAATGGCCCGCTTGTTGACCCGGCTGGAGACCTGGTCCTTGTCCGTGACCACCACGATCGCGTTACGGGCCAGGTTTTCGTAGCCATGGTCGGCCAGCCACTGCAGGGTGTTCCGTGCGCGCTTGGCGCCGCTCACCGCGTAGCCGGAGGCGATGACCAGGTTGGTGGCTTCCGGGAGGACACCGGCCATGGCCGGGTGCGAAACCCCGGTGCCGCAGTCCGTCAGCGTGACGGAGTAGTACTGCGAGACCAGGTGTTTGATCCTGAGGTATTCGGCGGCCGTGAGGGCGTCGGACAGGGCGGGATCCTGCTCTCCAGCCACGAGGTGCAGCCGGTTGGCGTGGTGCATGTAGTCCGTCAGGGTGGTGAGCGAGGTGATGCGGTCCAGATCCCGGACAATGTCCGTCACCGTGCGGGGTTTCACCTTCTGGTAGAGCATCTCGCCCAGGGCGCGCTCCGCGAGGTCACCGCTGTCCGGGTTCGCATCGATGGCGCAGGGGTGGTCGCCGCGGTATTCCGCCAGGATCATGCCGACGCCCACTGTGGTGGAGGTTTTGCCGATGCCGCCCTTGAGGCTGAGGATGGCGGTGTTGAAGCTGCCGGAGAGGGGCCGGGCGATCCGGCGCTCCAGTTCCGCCTCGTCCTGGTCCTTGCTGCTGGGGCCCAGGTTCACGAAGCCGCCGGTGGCCGAGTAGACCGCGCCGCGGAGGCCCGAGGTGGGGCGCGGACGGTCCGGCCGGACGAACTGGGTTTCCACGTGCGCGCCGCCGTAGGGCTGCAGGGCCGGTTCCGCGGGGGCGGCCAGGGGCGCGTGCAGCGGGAACGACGCGGCGGGCCCGGGGTCGGCGGGCCCGGGCGCGGCGGGCTGTTCGGCCGCCGGTGGGGTTGCGGCTGGGGTTGCTGCTGGAGCGTCGGTGGGCCGGGGCGGGACGGCGGGGGCGGACGGAACGTCAGTTCTCCCG
Organism: Pseudarthrobacter sp. PvP090; assembly: GCF_040547365.1. Classification (NCBI taxonomy): domain Bacteria; kingdom Bacillati; phylum Actinomycetota; class Actinomycetes; order Micrococcales; family Micrococcaceae; genus Pseudarthrobacter; species Pseudarthrobacter sp. PvP090. The sequence continues at coordinate 14,364 of NZ_JBEPPO010000021.1, read as the reverse complement.
ACCGGTGCGGCCACGGGCTCGGCGCGGCCGTCGGGATACACCTGGAAGTGTCCCTGCTGGCCGTTGGCGTGGTCTGTTGCCTCCGCCAGCACAGGGCCTCCGGAGCTCTTGGCGTACTCGGCGAGGACGGCGATGGCAGCGGTGTAGGGGTCACGGCCTGCCGGGGGTGAAATGGCTTCCCCGCCTACGGAAACCTTGCCGTCGGCGAAAACCTCAACCTTTGTGGCCCCCAATTCCATCCCTGCTCCTCAAGCTCGCTGGACGCCGCACGACGCCACCCAGTGATCCTAGCCGGATTGCCGGGCGAGTTCTTGTCACAGCGGACCGGCAGCCGGACCGATCTCGTCATGGGCACCTGCTGTGCTGTTCTCTTGCCCGGTCCGCGCTGCTACCTTGGCTGGATGGAACGATCACTGGTTAGGCCCACGAGTGGCAAGGAACTCGCCTACATCGTGCTGTGGATCATCATCCCGAAGGCCAAGTAGGGGCCGGACCCGACGGCGGGTGGGCTAAGTGTCACCCAGCCGAGGCCTAGCTGGCGGGATCGTACTGGAAAGCGCGCACCTCCTGCGCGCAACGGCAGGCAACCGCGATCTTCGCGGCCCACTCCAGGGCCGCCTCGTACGAAGGCAGCTCCAGCACCGAGTAGCCGCCTTCGAGCTGCGCCGTCTGCGGATATGTGCCCTCACGCACGGTCCCATCGCCCTCAACCATGACCGGCGGGACACTCTCATCAATGCCGCCGCGACGCCATCGTGCCGCGCAAAGGGGACCGGCCGGGCCGGGGTTTGCAGCCGGGCAAGGATCCGCCGGGGCTGTTCTCATGGCGGGACCGCACTGCTACCTTGGCTGGATGGAACAATCACTGTTGCGGCCACGGAACCGCAAGATCATCGCGGGAGTCTGCGCGGCGATTGCAGGCCGCTTCGGAATCTCGGTGACGCTGGTCCGCCTCGGTTTCGCTTTCTTCGGCCTCTTCGGCGTCGGTGAGCTCGTCTACATCGCGTTGTGGATCCTCATCCCCAAGGCTAAATAGCGGTCAGACCCGACGGCGGCTGACCGGCCGGCCGGCGCGCGAAAGTCCCTTGCACCCTGCCGCCGTGGATGGCCAGGCGCCCGGCCGGCATCGCTGCCTTCCTACGCACGTTCCGGAGCTACGACCTGGACCGCGGCCGGCTGGCCGCTTTCGGTGCTCCGGTCCTGTTCGTCGTCGGTGGCCGTGGCAACCCGGACCAGTTCGGGCACGTTGCCGAGCGTCTGTCCACGGTCTTCCCCGACTTCCGGCTCGAGGTGTTCGAAGACCGCCACCACTTCGATCCCCCGCACCGGATCGAACCCGAACGGCTGGGCGGGCTGCTGTGTGAGCACTGGGACCGCGCCGACGGCAGGCACCGCGCCGCCGTCAACTGACGCGACGCGCTGTCGTATGGTTTTGCCAGATTCGGGTGGTTCAGGTTTGTGCATATTCGTGGCATTGAGAAGGGCATGAGGTACCGTCACCCTTATGGGGACGGGACCGGAAGACCGCTACCGCATCCAGCCTGCGCCGCGTCGAAAAGGGAAGTTCACGGTCGGTTTGCTTGCGCTGATCCTGGTCATCGTGAATGCCGTCGTAACGACCTTCGCTTCCCTGGCAGTAGGAAGTGGCCCCCAAGGGCTGGGCTTGGGCAGCCTCTACGTGTTCTTCACTATCCCTCTGACCCTGTACGCCGTCTTCCTGGGGATCCTCTCGATCACCGGGAAGCAAGGAAGGATCCCAGGGACCATCGCTTTGGTGGTCACCTCCGCGGCGTTTTTGTACGCTGTCTACTCCATGGCCCTCGAAGGCTGGTCCTAAAGTCTCTCGGCCCCCTGACGCTGGTGGATTCGGCGATCAGCGCTTCGACCCACTGGGATGAACTCCCCCCTCGTCAATGAGGAACGCCGGTTCGTCACCGATCAATTCCATGCGCCCGGGGCGGGTGCTCAAGTCGTTGCGGACCTTGCGGGCTTCGTTTTCCGGCGGCCTCTGCTGGGACCCCGGTGATGGAGCATGTGTCCGGCATTCGAAGTGCTGAACCGTGCGGCCCGTCGTGCGATGTGGTGGGAACGGCCCCGGCCCCCTGCAGGCCTGGGCAGGACAGGCTGCTGAGCGGCGCGCGAGTAGAACCAGAGTTTGGCGATTTCAACGAGTACCAGGTACATCGCGGCCATCCCCAACAAGGCGAGGAAGAACGGGACGGGCAGCGGATCGAAGCCCAGCACACCGGCCAGCGGCGAGAACGGAAGGTAGATGCCGAGGGCCACGACGCCCGCTGACGCGCCGACCAGGCCCAGGGACGGCCGGCTGCGGAAGAAAGGCACCCGCCGGGTACGGATGACGAAGATGATCAGCGTTTGCGTGACAATGGACTCGATGAACCAGCCGGCCCGGAATTCGCCGGGGACGGCGTCGAAGACGACCAGCATCAGGGCGAACGTGGCGAAATCGAACAGTGAGCTGATCGGGCCGAAAAGGAACATGAAGCGCCGGATGAAGCCGATGTCCCAGTGCGAGGGTGCCAGGAGCTGTTCCTTGTCGACGCGGTCCCCCGGGATGGCGAGCTGGCCGGCGTCGTAAAGCAGGTTGTTCAGCAGGATCTGCCCCGGCAGCATTGGCAGGAAGCTCAGCACCACGGAGGCGGTGGCGGCGCTGAACATGTTGCCGAAGTTGCTGGAGGTTCCCATCAGCACGTACTTGATGGTGTTCGCGAAGATCCGCCGGCCTTCCATCACGCCTTCAGCCAGGACGCCCAGGTCCTTGTCCAGCAGCACAATGTCGGCGGCATCCTTGGCGACGTCGGTGGCGCTGTCGACGGAGATGCCGATGTCCGCGGCGTGCAGGGCCAGCGCGTCGTTGACGCCGTCGCCCATGAACCCGACGGACCCCCCGCTCTGCCGCAGCAGCCTGATGATCCTGGCCTTCTGCTCGGGCGAGACGCGGGCGAAGATGCTGGCCTCACGTGCAGCGGCGGCCAGTTCCGCATCGGTCATGGCTTCGACCGCTGCCCCGGTCAGCGTTCCGCCGGAGAGCACCCCGAGCTCGTCACAGACCTTTTCGGCCACCCTTGGGTTGTCACCCGTGGCGACCTTGACCGTGATTCCTAACTCCTCGAGCCGGTCCAGGGAGGCACGGGCGGTTGCCTTGGGCCGGTCCAGGAAGATGAGGAAGCCTGCGAGGACCAGGTCTCTTTCGTCGGCAGGGCCGATCGCGGCCAGGCCATCGGCCGCCCGGGTGGCGACGGCCACCACCCGGGATCCGGCGTCGAACTGTTCGTCCAGCATCGCCCGCACACCGGCCGGTGTGTCCCCGCAGAGCGCCAGGACATCCTCCGGCGACCCCTTGGTGATGATGCGGGCCGCGGCCCCTCCTTCGCTGACCAGCACACTGGTCCGCCGCCGCAGATGGTCGAAGTCGATGACGTCGAGGCGCTCATACCTTCCGGGCTCGAAAGAAGCCGCACCGGCGGAGGCCCACAGCGCGGCGTCCAGCGGGTTCAGGCCCACCGGGGACGCCTGGGACTCCGCGTACTCGACATCGGTGGCCAGCAGCCCCAGGGTCAGCAGCTCACCGGCGGAGACGCCGGTGCCAACGGGCAGGGCCGCGGTGAAGCTGATCCGGCCCTCCGTCAGGGTGCCGGTCTTGTCTGTCACCAGGACATCCATGTCGCCGAGGTCCTCAATACAGACCAGCCGTTTGACCAGGACCTTGCGTTTGGCCAGTTGCCGGGTACCTGTGGCCAGGCTCGTGCTGACGATGGCGGGCAGCAGCTGCGGTGTGATCCCGACGGCGATCGCGAGGGAGAACATCAGCGACTCGATCACCGGCCGCTGCAGCACCAGGTTTGCGATGAAGATCAGGGACGTGAGGCCGATCGCCACCTGGAGCAGCAGGAAGGAGAAGCGCTGGAGGCCCAGCTGGAATTCGGTCTGGGGCTGACGCTCGCCGAGGTCAAGTGCGATCCGGCCGAATTCGGCCCGCCCGCCGGTGGCAACCACCACACCGGTGCAGTTGCCGGCCTGGATCACGGTCCCCATGAACAGGCACGACGTCAGGTCCCCCAGCGCCATTGCGCCCGGGACCGGGGCGGGGTCCTTACCGACCGGCATCGACTCCCCGGTGAGGATACTCTCATCGCAGAGCAGGTCCTTCGCACTCAGCAGCCGCATGTCGGCGGGGATGATCGCGCCGATGGCCAGGTGCACGATGTCGCCGGGCACCAGTGCGGTGACGTCAACTTCCTGGGGTGCTCCGTCGCGGACCACGACGGCGCGGTGGGTGACACGGGAGTGCAGCGCCTCCGCGGCACGTTCGGCGCGGAATTCGTTGCTGAAACCCAGCCCGACGCTGATCAGAAGGATTACACCGATCACGATCGAGTTTGTGACGTCGCCGAGGAAAAGCGAGAGCCCGGCCGTGAGAAGCAGCAGGATGAGGATGGGGCTGCGCAGTTGCCGGCCCAGGACCGACCATCCGCTCGCCCGATGAGTGCGTACCGCGTTTGGCCCCACGAGGGACAAACGCCTGGCCGCGTCCTCACCGGAAAGCCCGGCAGGCGGGGATGCCATAGTTGCCAGGACCGTGGCCGGGGGCATCCTGGCCGCATCAACCATCGATAAGTGCCGGAGATCCCAATCCTGGACGCCGTTGGCTGGCATGCCTGACCTATCCAATTTGGCGAGGTGTTTCATTTCCTCGTTCTCAAATCACTTCCACCAGCTTGATCATCTCGTCGTCCCGCTCCAGCTCCTTGGACCAGAAGCCGGGATCCTTCACCATCAGCCGGTACTGCGGCAGGAAGTCCCGAAAGAGCTCAGCCAGCAAGGTGTCATCCTCTTCCACCACGCGGCGGACCGCCTCCACGTCCAGGGGAACGTCCAGAAGCCGGGCGGCCGGGACGATGACCTCGTGGATGTTGTCCTGGTACCGGAGTCGAAACGAGTACTCGATGGCGAGTTTCATAAGGCCGTGTACCCTTTCGGCTCGGGCTGCCTGCGATCAGCCGAAGATGAACCCCGGCAGGAACTGCACACCTGCGCCCAATGTATCCGGCGCGGGCAACGTTCCGGAAGACCGTCCGACGGCGGCAATCCCTCGACCAGGCCCGCCAGGGGGACGTGGCCGTTATTCGGCCGTCCCGTTCTTCTCTCTTTCGGCGAGCCGCTGCAGTTGCCATCTGTGCACATCGGGCAGCCACTCCAACGGGGCCGCTGGACCGACCCGCGGGTCGTCGGGAACACCGCCGTCGCGCAGTTTCTGCACGTACGCGCGGTCCAGTTTGATCCGTGCTCGCAGCTGACCGGCTCCGCCGACTGAGCCGTGACCGGGGATGACGGCAACAACGTCGTCGGCCACGGTCTCGAACAGCAGCAGCGCGGCGAGGTAGTCCCCGATCGGATCCGCGGCCTCCAGGTCGAGGAACGGCATCAGGATGTCAGAAAGCATGTCGCCCGCGACGAGGACGCCGCGCTCCTCGATCAGCAGCGCCGCGTGGCCCGGGGCATGGGCCTGATGCTCGATGATGCGGACCGTGGGACCATCCCATGGAATCTGCACGGCTTCGGCGGGCAGTCCGGCAATAAGACCGAGCATGTCCATCGGGATATCCTCGGCGAACTCCGGCGGCAGGGCCCCGGCTATGCGGTCCTCCCAGTCCGCGTTTGACAGCAGATCCCGGATGGAAGCCGCGCAGCGGGCTGTACCGTAACGGGGCGCGTCGCCGAAGGCCGCGTGCCAGAGGACGTGGTCCCAGTCGGGATGGGTGGAGAAGCCTGCCGCGACGGGCTGGCCGAGCCCGCGAAGGTCGTTGGCGAGGGCCGCCATTTCGCCGCCCGTTATGCCGGGGTCGATGAGCAGCACACCGTCCCTGCCCTGCACGACAACGGAGTTGCTCTGGATGAACTCGCTCTCGTGAACCAGAACGCCGTCAGCGACCTGCTTCAGCATGGAATGCCCTCCGCTTGTGGTGTGCAACCGCTTGTCGAGACGGTATTACCGAGCGGCAGTAGATGGCAAGCACTATGGGCGAAGCGCTGGACTCCACAAGCCGGACACACTGCGGGGCGGTGGGCCGCCGGCCCACCGCCCCGCACAGTGGTTCGCCGCACCGGCGATAGAGGGCGTCGATATCAGCGCCAGTCACCGCTTACTGGACCCGCGACCCGGGCAGGTACCAGGCCAGGGCCGACGTGAAGGGTTCGCTGGGCAGGCTGCCGGTGCTCCATGATTCCGTGGACCGTACCACGGGGGTGTGGCCGTGGCCGTCCTTCAGCATGGCGCGGACCGTGGCGGTGCCGGCGAAAATCACGAGTCCGAACAGCAGGACAACGAACAGTTCCATTTTGATTCCTCAGGGGTGGAGTGCGGATTGGATGACTCCAGTGTCGGCAGCCGCCGTGTGAGCAACCGTGTGAAATCCCCGCGGCGCCGGAGACACCCGCGGCGTAAAATGACTCCTATGGCCGAGACGTGGATTCGGCTCCTCGGTCCGCCAAAGATCGAGTCCCCAGGCACCACTCCCCCACAGCCCAAGGGCCGCAAAGCCTGGGCTGTGCTGGCCTACCTCGCCCTGCAGCCGGACGGCGTCAGCCGTTCCCGGACCGCCACGCTGCTGTTCCCGGACGCCGCGGATCCGCTGGGCGCCCTGCGCTGGAACCTGTCCGAGCTGCGCCGGACCCTGGGCGGCGTCTCCATCACCGGCGACCCGCTGCGGCTGACCCTCCTGCCGCCCTGGCACTGCGACGCCCTGGAGCTGGTCGGCTCGGCCAACGGCCGCGGCGTGGACCCGCGGACGTTCGACGGCCAGCTGCTGGAAGGGCTTTCCTTCGCGGACAGCCCTGTCTTTGACTCCTGGCTGGCGGAACAGCGGTACCGGCTCGAGAACTGCATCCAGTCGCTGCTGTATGAAGCGTCGCTGGCGGCCCTGGCCGCGGGCGCCCCCGCGGACGCCGTCGGGCTGGCCACCCTGGCACTGCACCGGGATCCCTTCCACGCGGACAGCACGGCCGTCCTCGTAAAAGCCCTGGTGGCCCTGGGCGAGCACCGGCGGGCGCGCGACGAGGTCACCAAGTGCGCGGAGCTTTACCACCGTGAGCTGGGACTGCCGCTGCCGGCGGAGGTCCGGCGGGCCCTGTCCGATTCGGCCCCGGCCGCCGACCCCGAGCTCCACGCGAACGTGGCCACCGTCCGGTCCTATCTCGACGCCGGCACCACGTCGCTGTCGGCGGGGGCCGTGGACCGGGGGCTCGACCAGCTGCGGCTCGCCGTCGTCCTGGCCCAGCGCACCACCGACCGCCACCTGGTGGCCGAGTCGCTGGTGGCGCTGGCCGGGGCGCTGATCCACCAGGCCGGCGGGCGCGGCGCCGAGGTGGCCGATTTCCTGCACCGAGCGCTGTCGGCGGAAGCGCCCGACGGCGTCTCCCGCACTGCCGCCGCGGCGTTCCGCGAGCTGGGCTACCTGTCCGTGCAGCGCGGAGTGCCGGACCGTGCGGCCGGCTGGCTGAAGCGGGCAATGCAGGCGGCGCAGGGAATCCCGGACGAACAGGCGAGGATTCTGGCGATCCAGGGCATGCTGGCCTCGGACACCGCGCACTACGGCGATGCGGTGGCCGCGTTCGCGGAATCCAGGCGGCTGGCCCGGGCGGTCCGGAACCGCCGGCAGCAGGCGTTCAGCGAGGCCCTGCTGGGACGAGTGCACCTGCTGAGGGGTGACCTGGAGCTGGCGGCCGCCGCCCTGGACCGGGCGCTGGACGGGGTCGCGGATGAGCACTGGACGGCGTTCGAGCCGTTTGTCGCCGGCGTCCGGGGCGAAACCTACCTTGCCGCCGGCCGGCTGGACGCCGCGGCGGACCTGATTGACCGGTCCTGGGTGATGGCCGAGCTCGCCGGCGACCACTGCTACATGGCGCTGGCGGCCGGTGCCGAAGCGCGGCTGTTCCTGGCGCACGGTGATCTGGCTGCTGCGGAGCACTGGGTGGACCGCGGCCTGGAACCCAAGCCGTGGTACCTCTGGTACACGGCCCGCCTGCTGGATGTCGCGGCGGAAGTGGCCATCGCCACGGGTTCGCCGCGGGCCTCACAGTTCGTGGAACGGCTGGCGGCGCTGGCCAGCCGGAGCGGGATGCGGGAGTTCGTGGTCCGGGCGCAGTCGCACCGGGCGGAACTCGGCGACCGGGCCGCCGCCCAGGCCGTGCCGTGGCTCGCGAAGGAGATCGACAACCCCGCGCTGACCGCGTTCCTGGCCCAGCGCCACGGCGTCTCCCTGTGAGCCTGCCGCGGTGACCGGGTCCGGAGCCGATTCCGGAAGCCCTGTCCCGCCGTCGTCCGCGGGACTACCATGCAGCTGTACCGATGGGATTGCCACCGTGCTCACAACTGTGGAAGGACATCTGTCATGGAATGCATAACGTGGTTCGCGCCGATCCTGCCAGGGAAACTGGACGAGTGGAAGGCGGGTGTCGAGGCATTGAAGGGCCCGCGGAGGGCAGAGCACGAAGCCTCGCGGGCGCGCATGGGCCTGGTGCGGGAGGTCGCCAGCCTCATGCAGACCCCGCAGGGGGATTTCACCTGCCTCTTCCACGAAGCCGAGGATCTGGCCAAGGCTTATCAGACGCTCGCCACGTCGGAGGATCCCTATGACGTGTGGTTCCGTGAGCATATTGCGGGCGTGCACGGAATCACGGTGGACATGCTCACCGGGCCCATCCCGGCCACCCTGGTCCTCGATTACCGAGCCGACGGCTGAGGGCCGCTGACGAAGCACACCCGGGTTAAACAAAAGCAGGGCCCGTCAAAGACGGACCCTGCTCGAAACCTGTAAGGTTCCGGACTCAGAAGAGTTAGCTGAAAGCTAAGTCTTAGAGAGCCTGGATGTTTACGGCCTGGGGACCCTTGGGGCCCTGCTCGGTTTCGAAGGAGACCTTCTGGTTCTCTTCGAGGGAGCGGAAGCCGGAAGAGGCGATCGCGGAGTAGTGTGCGAAGACGTCCTGTGAGGAGTCATCGGGGGAAATGAAGCCGAAGCCCTTTTCAGCGTTAAACCATTTGACGGTACCAGTAGCCATTATTTTTTGTCCTTCGTGAAGGTGGAGGAAAAGTCCCGACTTTCGGGTCCTCCTGTGTGGGGTGCTCAAAACCGCTGCTTCAGAAGAACAAGGTCTTTCAACCTTGCGTACTGCCTGAACTACGAACTGCATAAACACAACAACAGGATCAACTCTACAGGAGATTTTCGGGGCGGCTTACCACTGCGGCCGCCGGGGCCCCTCCGGTGCCTCTTTTTGGGCCCCTCCGCCGGAACGTGGGGCGGATCTAGAATGGCGGCATGACACCGCAGGAGTTGGCCAACCTGGCACACCTGCGCCGGGCCCGGGACCTGATCGACCGTGACTACGCCCGGCCGCTGGATGTGCCGACCATGGCTGCCGGTGCGCTCATGTCCCCGGCGCACTTCTCGCGCCAGTTCAAGGCGGCCTACGGCGAGACGCCGTACAACTACCTCATGACCCGGCGGATCGAACGCGCCATGGCGCTGCTGCGGGCCGGTTCCAGCGTGACGGATGCCTGCATGGAGGTGGGCTGTACGTCGCTGGGATCGTTCAGCTCGCGGTTCACCGAGATCGTCGGCATGTCGCCCAGCGAGTACCGGGTCCGGGAGCATCACGCGGTCAAGGCCATGCCGCCGTGCATTGCCCGGCTGCGCACGCGGCCTGCGCGCAAACCGAGCAGGATTGAAGAAGCGCCGCCACGCCCGCTGCCCTAGCGTGGATCACATGAACATTTCACTGCAGTACGCACAAATCACCGTCAACGACCTCGACGAGTCGCTCGCGTTCTACCGGGACGTGCTCGGCCTGGAGGTCCGCAACGACGTCGGCTCGGACGGGCAGCGCTGGGTCACCCTCGGCAGCATGGCCCAGCCGGATCTGGAGCTGGTGCTCTCCGTTCCGCACGCCGGCCGCTCCCAGGACGACGGCGACGCCCTCCAGCAGCTGCTCGTCAAGGGCGCCCTCCCGATCCTCGTGTTCCGCACGGACGATCTGGACGCCACGTTCGAGGCGGTCCGGGCCTCCGGCGCGGAGGTCCTCCAGGAACCCATCGTCCAGCCCTGGGGCCCGCGCGACTGCGCCTTCCGCGACCCGTCCGGCAATATGGTCCGGTTCAACCAGGCCTGACGCGCGAAGACGCGAACGAAAGCACGAACGCCGCCGCGGGGTGGCTCGTGACGGGACCGGCACCGGCACCGGCACCGGCACCGAACTGAATCATCCTCTGCGCGTTAGTCCGTGCCGCGCGTCAGTGGGCTCGTCCACTGCAGGGAGTGCCGTGCCGACGGAATTCCCTGACGAGAGCTGCCGCTTGACCTGCTCAAGCTCATCTTTGAGCAGGTCAACGGTGGCACGGTATTTGGCGAAGTCCGCCGTTCGGCGCCTGGCCGCGGCGAAACCGATGCCGGCGGCAAGAATGGCAAGCGGGAACGACACCAGCAGGGCCCAGCCGGACACGGCAAGGAAGTCCAGCGCTATGGGAAGTGCCTGCTGGAATGCCAGGAAGTCGTTGACCCCACTGACCACGCCGTTCAGTGCGGAGTCCAGGGGGCCCAGAAACTGCCCCACGAGAGGCGTCCCGGAAAGCGACGGAGCGCTCAGCGGCGGGTCTCCCCCTGCCGACCAGCGCGAATCACCGAAATGGTTCAGGACATAGATCCCGGCACCGGCGTTGAGGCCGGCGAGGAGAAGGACGGAACCGAGCGCCGCCCAATGAAGCCCGCGCGGACGCCAGACGCCGGCCACGAGCGCGAAAACGGCGGCCGCAACCCAGGAATAGATGCGGAGTTCGTCGCGGCTCAGGCCGCCCAGTAGATCCAAGGAAATTCCCTGCCCCCTTCAGTTGGAATCAATGCTTGTTCCGGTCGCAGGCGAGCCTATCCCACACCCCGGGCATGCCGCGGCAGGTACCGGCGCAGGCTGCTACCCGGAGCGGGAACCAGCGTATTCCGGCGCAGCTGCAGGCGAAGCCACTTCTGCAGGCTGCGGGATGGCCCGACCGTCCGCGGGTGCGTCGCGGCGGGTCCGGCGCCCCACGGCGCGCCCCACGGCCATCGAGAGGCGGTGGGAGGGCTGTTCAACGTAGCGGTAGAACAGCTCGGCTGCCACGAACGAGGCTGCGACGGAGACGGCGAGCGCCAGAGGCAGCGAGACGGACCGCAGCAGGGTGACACTCGCCAGGATGATCGGAAGGTGCACCAGATAGAGGCTGAAGGACACGCGTCCCAGCCACTGCGCGGCCGCCGTGTCACCGAGCCGCTTGGCCGAGCCGCAGGACACGAACAGCAGGACGATCAGCGTCGCGCCCACCGTCACAACGGCCTCGACGCCGGGGACCGGCTGCTCGGGGCTGATCCACTCCGCGTTGGCCAGGAACAGTCCCGCGGCGGCCACGAAGAACCAGACGACGCGCGGCCAGGACCGGGTCAGCTCACGGATCCGCTCACGCTCAGCGCCCAGGACCGCCCCGATGGCGAAAATCGGCAGATAGGACAGCCACTCCACATCTTGCAGGGCTCCCACCGCGGCCAGCAAGAGGGCAAGGCCGATTTTCACGGGCCAGAACCGCCGCCAGCGGACAGCGATGAGGACGTAGACCGGCAGCAGGAGGGAGAACAGGACTTCCCATTTCAGGGACCACAGCGGGGTGTTGATGGTGCTGGCGTTCAGCAGGAGCAGACCGTCCTTGAGGACCTGGCCCACGCTGGGCTCGATCACGTACATGTCCGCCCACGGGCTCTGCAGCGGCGACGCCGACCGGGGAATCACGGCAATCAACGCAACGGCCACCGCCAGGGACGCCCAAGCCGGCAAGTACAGCCGGAAGAAGCGCTTGGCGTAGTACTGGGCCCAGCTCGCGGTCGCGCCGGGCCTGGTGAACGGCAGCACCAGAACGAAGCCGGACAGCACAAAAAACACATGGACGGCGGGAGTGCCGTTCCAGAGGACGTGCAGCGGCGAGAAAACAGCCCACGCTTCCGCCGGACCGAGCCCTGCGGAGCGGTTGCCGCTGACAACATTGCCGATTCCCGGGAGCGTGGACAGGGCGTGGCAGGCGACAACCAGCAGGGCCGCAATCCCCCTGAGGCCATCCAGCTGCGTGACTCGTGATTGACCAGAGTTAGAGCGCATTGACCCCATGTTACCAGTTCGTTACATTCGGGACGGATCACCGCTGCCGCGGAACGGCTACCGCGCGCCCAGCTCCTCGGCACGGGCCTGCGCCTGCCCTGCCGCCTCTGCGTCTCCAAGTCGGTCGTAGATTCTGGCCAGGATGATCCAGGGCTCCGCTGACTCAGGAGCCCGTTCCGCCGCGGCAGCGAGGTCCGCGATGCTGCCGTTAACGTCTCCGAGGCCGAAGTTGGCGACTCCCCGGTGCAGGTAAGCGGCAGACTCGGCGGGGGAACGCTCGATGACCCGATCGAGGGTGTCCCTGCCTTGTTCGAGGCTTCCACTGTTGATGTAGCCGATGGCGAGGACGAGGCCGGCCTCGGACGAGTCAGGCGTCCGGTCCAAGGAGATGCTCGCCCATTCGATGGCGTATTTCGCGGCCACGGCATCCCCGTCCGCGGCCGGACCGGCGAAGGCCTGTGCCGCCAGCAGCGCGGTATCCGAGTCCCAGGGCCGCAGGCTGTAAGCGCGCTGGAACTGACGTTCCGCCGTCGTCAGGTCGCCGGACGCGACGGCGGATGCCGCTGCCGCCATCGGCCATTCGGCGATAGCCGCCGGCACAGCCAGACCGAGCCCCAGGGCTACGAGCAGTCCCGATCCCGCCGCTGCCGCCGGGAAGGAACTCCCGGTGTGGACTGCGGGGATCCCTTTCGCGGGCTGCCTGGCCGGCAGCACGGCCGCTCTCGACGTCGCCACCAGGCCGCCGCAAATGAACGCCGCCACGGGCGTGGTGGCCGGCGAGGTGAAGGCTGTGAGCAGCATCAGGCCGTACGCGGCCACGGCCGCCACGGCTCCGCCGAGGTTGTCGCGGTCCACCCCCGGTTCCGCAGTGCGGATGCACTCCAGGGCACGGCGCGAAACTAAGAGAGTCAGCAGCGCCGCCCCCAGCAGCAGGGGAAGTCCACCCACCGCGGCCGCTTGAAGGAGCCACGAGTGCGGCGAGTCCGGAGGGAAGGTACCTCCCACACGTGCGGCCCACTCCAGCGTGTGGTAATCGGTGATTGCATCCACGAACCCATTTGGGCCGACGCCGGCCCAAGGATGGTCGGCGACAAGTTGCACGCTCTCATCCCACAAGAGCCAGCGGCCGTTGACAGTATCGGCGCTGAAGAGCCGCTCCCGGGTGGCAGGAATGGCAAACGCGCCCGCTCCCACCACGAACAGAGCGGCAGCACCGGCACCTATGGCTCGGTTCCGGGCGGGGCCCCGGGTTGCCACCGGCGGCATTGCCGTCGCCGTCAACAGAACGACGACGGCGGCCATGCCGAGGATCGCGGCGCGGGAACCTGACAGGACCGTTGTCAGAACTGCGGCCGCCAGACCGATACGGGCCAGCCAGTTCCCACCCCGCAGGGCCGGAAGCGCCAACACAGCGGCCGCCATGACGCCGATAATTCCTTGGTCCGTGGCGTTGCCGAGGGTGGCCCCGGGCCGCAGATCGGCGGCTCCCCCCAGGGGCCGGAAGCTGGCCGCCTCGCAGGCACTGATGACGCCGACGATCGCAACAGCTGGGGTGAGCGCAGTGCGGAAGGCAGCCCACCGCCGTGCGGAAGCCGGGCCGCCGAGAACCTTGGCGCCCAGGGCAAAGACCGCGAAGTACAGCGCGATGACCAGTGCACCCTCGAACCGAGGCCAGCGCCCCAGGAAGCTGGCGATCGGATTTGCGGAAAACGCGATCGAGACAGCCAGCACCAGGGCAATGGCCCCCATGGCCCACCGGATGTTCTGCGGCAGCCGGCCCCCGGCCGGAACGAGGGCTCCGGCTCCAACCGCAAGGAGCAGCCAGACCACCTTGACCCACGTGAATCGGAACAGCCCGCCCGGCTGGAAGACCACGACGGAAGAGGCCACCAGCCACACGCATGCCGGGGGCGCGAAGACCCGCGCCCGCTCCAACGCTCGGATTGGGAAGGGCACGGGTCTCCTAGTGGATGTTGCTGTGTGGACAAACTTGCTGCTGGGACTTCTGGGGCCGTCGGGCCGCCGGACCCGGCGGGCTATCCTGCCGCCACGGCCTTCGTCGCCAGACTCGTCCTCTCCGCCGTCACATACCCGGCCTTCGAACCCGTCACCGTCACGGTCATCGTCTTCCCCAGGTCAGTGGCCGTCAGAACATAAGTGCTGGCGGTGGCC
>NZ_JBEPPO010000020.1:0-29646 GCF_040547365.1 Pseudarthrobacter sp. PvP090 | reverse complement strand
GTGGCCCATCCTCTTCAAGGTTTCCCGCGTGTCCAGGACCAACTCGACCATCCGCGGGGTGACTTGGGCCGGGCTGGTCCGGGGTTTCGTGGAGCGCATCTCCATGGCCTTCATCGGCCCCTGAGCGGACGCAGCGGCCTTGATCTTGTAGAACCAGGCCCGGGAGACTTTGTGCTTGCGGCAGAACGCCGTCCCTGAACCCCGAGGGGCATCCTCAGGCCACGACGCTACGAGATGACGGACCTTCATATCCAGATTGCGTTCGCTCATGAGATGAGCAAAACGCCATCGAGTGTCCACGATGTCCTGAGACACACTGTCCACGATGACTTGAGACAGAAGTGTCCATTAAGTCATGAGACTCCACAGCCCTATTGGGGGCCCAAAACGGCACTTGTGGAGCAATGGCTTCCCCCTCTCAACGGTTGCTCCGTAACGGCCCTTTTGCGGGCTCAAAAGGGCGTCTGTGGAGCATTCGATGCTTCCCCCTCTCATCGGTTGCTCCGTAACTGCCCTTTGCGGGCTCATAAGGGCCCTTGTGGAGCAGTCGATGGGTAGCGTTGGGGGCATGACGGAACCCAAACCCCTCCCGCTGCCCATCCTGACCGAACGGCTGGTGCTGCGCCGCTTCGAGGCAGGGGATCTGGACGCGTACCACGCCTACCATTCGCTGCCCGAGACCGCCCGGTTCCTGCCTGGGGAGGCGAAGAGCTACACCAAGTCCATGGAGTCCGTGGGCAAGTACGCCAACTTCGTCTTCGAGAAGGAGGGCGACTGGATCTGCCTGGCCATCGAGGCCGCGGAATCGCCCGGCCTGCTTGGCGAGGTGGTACTCAAGTGGCTGCCGGGCTGCGGCCAGGCCGAGATCGGCTGGAGCCTCGCGCCGGAAGCCCGCGGTAAGGGCATCGCCACTGAGGCCGCCGAGGCCCTGCTGCAGCTGGGTTTCGAGGAGCTTCATTTTCACCGGATTGACGCCAAGCTCGATGCCCTGAACACGGCGTCCGCGGCGCTGTGCGAACGCCTCGGCATGCGGCTGGAATCCACCCAGGTGGACAAGTGGCACTACAAGGGCCAGTGGGCCACCGAAGTCGTCTACGCCATCCTCGAGCACGAATGGAAGTCCCGGCACCCGGCTTAGGGCCACCGCGCTGAGGGCCGCCCGTCTGACACGAATGGCCGCCACGGGACCTCCCATGGCGGCCATTCGTGGCGAACCGGTGAAGACGCGCGTCAGTAACTGGAGGGGGCGCCGCCGGCGGGCTTGATGAACGCGGCGGCGAGGGCTTCGGAGCCGCGGGCCAGCAGCGCCACATCGGCGCCCACCAGCACAAACGAGGCCCCGGAGGCCAGGTAGTGGTGCGCGGTGTCGGGGTTGAAGGCGTTCACCCCGGCGGGTTTGCCGGCCGCGGTGGCGGCGGTCAGGCAGTGTTCGACGGCGGCGCGCACCTCGGGATGTTCCTGCTGGCCCAACAGCCCCATGGAGGCGGCGAGATCGGAGGGCCCGAGGAAGATGCCGTCCACGCCGTCGACCGCCAGGATGTTCTCCACGACGGCGACGGCCGCCGTGGATTCGATCTGGACCGTGACGCTGATGGTCTCGGAAGCGCGGGCAAGGTAGTCGGGGACCCGGTTCCAGCGTGCGGCGCGCGCCAGGGCGGAACCGACGCCGCGCACCCCGTGCGGTGGGTACCGGGTGGCGGCCACGGCGGCTTCCGCCTCGGCCGCCGAATTCACCATCGGGATCAGCAGGTTCTGGACGCCCAGGTCCAGGTACTGCTTGATCACTACGGTGTCGTTCACGGGCGGCCTCACCAAAACCTGGACCGGGTAGCCGTTGACGGCCTGTAGCTGGGCGAGGATGGATTCGAGCCCGTTGGGGCTGTGTTCGGCGTCCACCAGCAGCCAGTCCAGGCCGGAGCCGGCGCAGAGTTCGGCCACCAGGGGGCTGCCGGAGCAGACCCACATCCCGGCCAGCGGGCGGCCGGCTTCACCCAGCTGGTTGCGCAGGGCGTCCCGGAACGTGGGTTCTAGTCGAAGCGGCATGTGACAACCCCCAGGGGTCCGTAGTCGGCGTGGACGGTGTCGCCCTTGTACACCCAGAGGGGCCGGGTGAAGGAGCCGGCGAGGATGATGTCGCCGGCCTTCATGCCGTCCCCGTGGGCGGCGATCTTGTTGGCCAGCCAGTGGACGCCGTTGGCCGGGTGGTCCAGGACCCCGGCGGCGACGCCGGTTTCCTCCACGGTCTGGTTCTTGTAGAGGATGGCCGAGACCCAGCGCAGGTCCACGGCATCCGGGCGGACCGGGTTGCCGCCGATCACCATCGCCCCCATCGCGGCATTGTCCGAGATGGTGTCCACGATGGTGCGGCCCTCCATTTCGATCCGGGAGTCCAGGATCTCCAGCGCCGGAATGACGTAGTCCGTGGCGTTCAGGACATCGAAGATGGTGCAGCCGGGGCCGGCCAGGTCCTTCTTCAGCACGAACGCCAGCTCCACCTCCACCCGGGGATGGCTGTACTGGTCCCACGCAACGGAGCAGCCCGTCTCCAGCACCATGTCATCGAAGATGGCGCCGTAGTCCGGCTCGGTGATGCCGGTGGCGGCCTGCATCGCCTTGGACGTGAGGCCGATCTTGCGGCCCACCAGCTTCCGCCCTGCATCCTCGTTGCGCCGCCGCCACAGCTGCTGGACGGCATAGGAGTCCTCGACCGTCATCCCCGGATAGCGGGCGGTCAGCAGCGGGACCGGCGTCCGCGAACGCCCGGCCTCCAGCAGCTCATCGGCGATGGCCTCGATCGTCTTGGCATCCAGCATGGCTACAGCTGCGCCCCGAGCTTGAACCCCGTCCGGTCGCCTTCAGGGGCCCCGTCTTTGCGCGTGTAGGAGAACCCGTCGGCGCCCACGGTCACGGCCATTTCGCTCTTCTCCTCGCGGACGACGACGGGCTGCGGGTTCCCGTCGAGGTCCAGGACCAGGGATGCCTCGGTGTACCAGGACGGGACCACGGGGTTGCCCCACCAGTCGCGGCGCTGGTTGTCGTGGACGTCCCAGGTGATGACGGGGTTGTCCGGGTCGCCGGTGTAGTAGTCCTGGGTGTAGATCTCGATGCGGTGGCCGTCCGGATCCAGGATGTAGAGGTAGAAGGCGTTGGACACGCCGTGCCGGCCGGGGCCGCGTTCGATCCGGTCGGAGATGCGCAGGGCGCCCATCTTGTCGCAGATCTGGATGATGTTGTGCTTCTCGTGGGTGGCGAACGCGACGTGGTGCATGCGCGGGCCGTTGCCGCCGGTCAGGGCGGTGTCGTGCACGGTCTGCTTGCGGTGCATCCAGACGGCGTACGTGACGCCGTCGGAATCCTGGATGTCCTCCGAGACCCGGAACCCGAGGTCCTCGAGGTACTTGCGGCCGCGCGGGACGTCGGGGGTGACCTGGTTGAAGTGGTCCAGCCGGACCAGTTCGCCGGCGGAGTAGAGGTCGTAGCGCTGGGTGAGGCGTTCGACGTGCTCCACGTCGTAGAAGAACTCGTAGGGGAAGCCCAGCGGGTCCTCGACGCGGACGGAGTCGCCGATGCCCTTGGTGAAGCCGTCCTTGCGGCGTTCGGTGCGGCAGCCGAGTTCCTTGTAGTACGCCTCGGCGGCGTCCACCTCGGCGGGGGACTTCACCCGGTAGGAGAACGCGGCGACGGCGGCGATGGGTCCCTTGCGCAGCACCAGGTTGTGGTGGATGAACTCCTCCAGGGAGCGCAGGTAGATGGTGTTCTCGTCCTCCTCGGTCACGTGCAGGCCGAGCAGGTCAACGTAGAACTCGCGGGACTTCGCCAGGTCGGTGACCACGATTTCCATGTATGCGCAGCGGACAATGTCCGGGGCCGGGACGGAGGGCTTGGGGATGATGTTGCTCATGGGATTCTCTCTTCGTTGAAAGGGGGTCTGGTTAATGTTCGACGGCGGTCGGCGGGCTTGGGCGGCTGCGTCGCCTAGGAACCGGATTCGGGGGTGGCGCCGAACTTGGGGGTGTGGACGGTGCCCAGGGTGATGTGAACGGCCTGCTGGTCGGTGTAGAAATCGATGGAGCGGTAGCCGCCCTCGTGGCCGAGCCCGGAGGACTTGACCCCGCCGAACGGGGTGCGGAGGTCGCGGACGTTGTGGCTGTTGAGCCACACCATGCCGGCCTCGACGTTCTGCGAGAAGTTGTGCGCCCGGGTCAGGTTCTGGGTCCAGATGTAGGCGGCCAGGCCGTACTTCGTGTTGTTCGCCAGGGCCAGCGCCTCGTCGTCGCTGTCGAACGGGGTGATGGCGACGACGGGGCCGAAGATCTCCTCCTGGAAGATCCGGGCGTCCGGGGCGACGTCGGCGAACACGGTGGGCGCGATGTAGTTGCCCTCCGGGAGGTGGTCCGGGCGGCCGCCGCCCGCCAGCAGCCGGCCCTCGGACTTGCCGATCTCCACGTACCGGGCCACCTTGGCGTAGTGCTCCGGGTGGACCAGGGCGCCCACCTCGGTCTTGGGATCGTGCGGATCGCCGACCACGATGTTCTTCGCCCGCGCCGCGTACTTGTCGCAGAATTCCTCGTACACGGCGCGCTCCACCAGGATCCGGGAGCCGGCGGTGCAGCGCTCGCCATTGAGCGAGAAGACCCCGAACAGGGCCGAGTCGATCGCGGCGTCGAGGTCGGCGTCGGCGAACACGACGCACGGGGACTTGCCGCCGAGCTCCATGGAGAGGCCCTTGAGGTTCTCCGCGGCGTTGCGGAAGATGGTCTGCCCGGTGGTGGTCTCGCCGGTGAAGGAGATCAGCGGGACGTCAGGGTGCTTCACGAGCGCGTCGCCGGCCTCCTCGCCGAGGCCGTTGACCAGGTTGAACACACCGTCGGGCAGGCCGGCATCCTTGAAAATCTGCGCCCACAGCGAGGCGGAGAGCGGGGTGAACTCGGCCGGTTTGAGCACAACACAGTTGCCGGTGGCCAGGGCAGGGGCCAGCTTCCAGGACTCGAGCATGAACGGCGTGTTCCAGGGCGTGATGAGGCCGGCGACGCCGATCGGCTTGCGGTTAACGTAGTTGATCTGAGCGCCGGGGACCTTCATGGCGTCGTCGAACTGCGCGACGATCAGGTCCGCGAAGAAGCGGAAGTTCTCCGCCGCGCGGAGGGCCTGGCCCTTGGCCTGGGTGATCGGCAGGCCGGTGTCGAAGGTTTCCAGCTCGGCGAGCCGGGCCTCCTGGGCCTCGACGGCGTCGGCGATCCGGTTCAGGACGCGGGCACGCTCGCGGGGCTTCATCTTCGGCCAGGGGCCGTTGGTGAACGCGTAGCGGGCGGCGGCGACGGCGAGGTCGATGTCCTCCTTCTGGCCGGCGGCGGCGGTGGCGTAGTTGGTGTTGGACACCGGGTCCAGGACGTCGAAGGTCGCCCCGCCGACCGAGTCGACGAATTCGCCGTTGATGTAGTGCTGGATGTGGGTGGTCAGGTCCTGCGGAATGTAGTGGGCGGTGCTAACGGGAGCAGTGGTGGTGGTAACAGGAGCAGTAAACGTCATTGTTGTCTTCCTTACTGATACTGCAACGCGGGGTCACTTGCGGCCCATCCGGGGGCGCTTTATGGGCGCCAAGTGACCCCGCGTTGCTTTAGGTGCTGTGGGCGAGGTAGGCGTCCAGAGTGGCGGAGCGGTGCAGGCGGGCGGCTTTTTCGATCTCGTCGGCGCCGGCGCCGGACTCGATGAGCCGGAGCAGGGCCTCGTGTTCGTCCACGGATTCGTGGGCGCGGCGGGGGACGAAGCGGAACGTTGAGGACCGCAGCGATGCCAGGCGGTTCCAGCCCCGGTGGACCAGGTCCAGGATGTGCGGGTTGGGGCAGTTCTCGAACAGGATGCTGTGGAAGTCCTGGTTCAGCCGGGTGAACCGGACCGGGTCGAAGTGCTCCAGGCATTCGCGCATCTCGGCGTTGACGGCCCGGGCCCGGGCCACGTCGGCCGGCCCGATCAGGGGAGCGGACAGGGCCGTGGCGGCACCCTCGACGATGCTGAGGGTCTGCATCGTGTAGAGGTATTCGGTGGGGTCGATCCCGGCGACGGTGGCTCCGACGTTCCGCTCGAACTTCACCAGGCCCTCGGCCTCCAGCCGGCGGATGGCCTCCCGGACCGGCACGACGCTGACGCCCAGGTCCTCGGCGATCTTCGCCAGCACCAGCCGGTAGCCGGGGGAGTAGCTCCCGTCCACGATCCGGGCCTTGACGGCCGCATAGGCCTGCTCGGACTTGCTGGTGGCGTGCGTGGTCGTCGGCGTGGTGGTAGGAGCGCCCACGGCGGCGGCGGTGTCATTCATTGGCTTTGCCGGCTTCCCAGTTCTCGTAGCGGGCCCGCCATTCGGCATTCAGGGGGTAGAGGCCGTCCACGCTGTGGCCCTGCTGCACCATCTCGGCGATGAACGTTTCCTCGCGCTCCTGCGCAATGGAATCGTCCGCGAGCTCCGCGGCCAGCGCCGGCGGGATCACCAGGATGCCGTCCGCATCGGCCACGATGATGTCCCCGGGCTGCACGGTGGTGCCGCCGCAGGCGATCGTGATGTCCGTGTCCCACGGGATGTGCCGGCGGCCCAGGACAGCGGGGTGCGGGTTGGCGTAGTAGGTGGGCATGTCCATCGCGGCCACGGCGGAGAAGTCGCGGACGCCGCCGTCGGTGATGATGGCCGCGGCGCCGCGGACCTGGGCGCGCAGGGCCAAGATGTCGCCGATGGTGCCCGTGCCCTTCTCGCCGCGCGCCTCCATCACCAGGATCTCGCCCTCGTTGACGGAATCGATGGCCTTCTTCTGGGCGTTGAAGCCGCCGCCGTGCGTTTTGAACAAGTCCTCGCGGTTGGGCACATAGCGCAGGGTCCGGGCCAGGCCCACGATCCGCTTCTCCGGGCGGGTGGACGTGAGGCCGTCGATGCTGACGTTGTTCAGGCCGCGCTTGCGCAGCTGCGAGGACAGGGTGGCCGTGCAGACGCTTTCCAGCTTCGCCTTCAGCTCGGGCGGGAGGACATGCCCGACGGCGGCGGGCGCCTCTGATGACTGGGCATGCCCGACGGCGGCGGCCGGCGCCCCTGATGACTGGACATGTCCGACGGCGGCATCCAAGGCGCCCAGCCCGGCGGCCGCGCGCGAGCCGTATGCCTCCTCCCGTTGCAGGTCATCGGTCCTGGGCTGCGCGCCAAAGTCCGCGAACGGCGTCGTGCCTTCCGCCACCCGGGTGATCAGGCGGCCCGTGGTGATGCTGCCGGAGGAGGCGCCACCCGCCGTCGTACTCCCGGTGCTGACGGCGGCACTGACCTCAACCTCGACGACGTCGCCCGGCTTGGCGACCGACGCCCCGGCGGGGGTGCCGGTCAGGATGATGTCGCCCTCCTCGAGCGTGAGCAGCTGGGACAGGTCGGCGACCAGACGGGCGAAGGGGAAGAGGAGGTCCCCGGTGGTGTCGTCCTGGACCAGGTCGCCGTTATGCCAGGTGCGGATCCGCAGGGCTGAGGGGTCCACGGCGTCCGCGGCGATCAGTCCCGGGCCCACGGGCGTGAACCCGTCGCCGCCCTTGGACCGGAGGTTGGAGCCCTTGTCGGCGTAGCGGAGGTCGTAGACGCCGAGGTCGTTGCTGGCCGTGACCCACTCGACGTGGTTCCAGGCGTCCTCGATGCCCACGCGGCGGGCGGGCTTGCCGATGATCAGGGCGATTTCGCCTTCGTAGCCGAGGAGTTCGCAGCCGGCCGGGCGCTCCACCGTTGAGCCGCTGAGGGCCAGGGACGAGGAGGGCTTCAGGAAGTACGACGGCTGCTCAGGGGTACGGCCGCGCTGGGCTGCCCGGCTGGGATAGTTGATATGCACCGCGATGACCTTGCGGGCCGCTGCCAGGGTGTGGTCGGTGACCTGTTCCAAGAATGACTCCTCATCGAGTACGAAATCGTATACGAAGACTATTGCCCAGGAACCTCGGATCGTCAACCCCTCCGTCCGGGGCGATCTGACGGCACTTGTAACCCACGTCATATCTGCGTACAGTTTTGGTTGGAAGCAAGAATTCTATTATCGAACGTCATGTTCTAATATCGAACACCTAGCGACGGCGACAGACCGCCACACCGCGCAGTGCCACACAACGAAGTGAGGAAAGCCCGTGCAGTTCCACCACCATGGCTACGTATCCGGTGACCCGCGAGTCCAGCCAGCGGCCGGCGTCGGCATCGACCGGCCCACGGAACTCCCTGACGAAGTGGACGTGCTCATTGTGGGCACCGGCCCCGCGGGCATTGTCGCCGCCGCGCAGCTGTCCCAGTTCCCGGGCGTCACCACCCGGATCGTGGAGCGCCGCGGCGGGCGGCTGCCCATCGGCCAGGCCGACGGTATCCAGGCCCGCAGCGTCGAGACCTTCCAGGCCTTCGGCTTCGCCGAGCGGATCATCGCTGAGGCGTACCGCATCACCGAGATGGCCTTCTGGAAGCCGGACCCCGCCGACCCGTCCAAAATCGTCCGCGCCGCCCGCGCCAAGGACGACACCACCGGCATCAGCGAATTCCCGCACCTCATCGTCAACCAGGCCCGCGTCCTGGACTACTTCGCCGAGTTCATGGCCAACGCCCCCACCCGCATGGCCCCCGACTACGGCCTGGAGTTCCGCAGCCTGGAGGTCGACGACGGCGCGGAGTACCCCGTCACCGTCACCCTCGTGCACACCGCCGGCCCCGACGCCGGCCGGGAGCGCACCGTGCGGGCGAAGTACGTCGTCGGCGCGGACGGCGCCAGGAGCAAGGTCCGCGACTCGATCGGCTGCACTCTCGCGGGCGACCAGGCCAACCACGCCTGGGGCGTCATGGACGTCCTCGCCGTCACGGACTTCCCGGACATCCGCACCAAGTGCGCGATCCAGTCCGGCACCGGCGGCAGCATCCTGCTGATCCCGCGCGAGGGCGGACACCTCTTCCGGATGTACGTTGACCTCGGCGAGGTCGACAAGGAGGACAAGGGGGCCGTGCGCAGCACCACCATCGAGCAGATCATTGCCCACGCCAACGAGATCCTGCACCCCTACACTCTCGACGTCCGCAACGTCGCGTGGAACAGCGTGTACGAGGTCGCCCACCGGCTCACGGACCGGTTCGACGACGTTCTGCCGGAGCAGCAGGGCACGCGCACGCCGCGGGTGTTCATCACCGGCGACGCGTGCCACACGCACAGCGCCAAGGCGGGCCAGGGCATGAACGTCTCCATGCAGGACGGCTTCAACCTGGGCTGGAAGCTCGGGCACGTGCTGGAGGGCCGCAGCCCGGAGAGCCTGCTGTCCACGTATTCGGCCGAGCGCCAGGTCATCGCGAAGAACCTCATCGACTTCGACAAGGAGTGGTCGACGCTGATGGCGAAGAAGCCCGAGGAGTTCAACAGCCCCTCCGAGCTCGAGGACTTCTACGTGAGCACCGCCGAGTTCCCGGCCGGGTTCATGACCCAGTACACCCCGTCGATGCTCATCGGCGAGGCCACGCACCAGGATCTGGCCACCGGGTTCCCCGTGGGCAAGCGCTTCAAGTCCGCCCCCGTCGTGCGGGTCTGCGACACCAACCCGATGCACCTCGGCCACCACGCCACGGCGGACGGCCGGTGGCGGATCTACGTCTTCGCCGACGCCGCCGCGGCCGGGACGGCATATGCCGCGACGGGCGGCGCCGGGACGCCGGGTTCGGCGTCGCCCCTCGCTGACTTCGCCGACTGGATCGCGAACGCGCCGGACTCACCGCTCGCCGCAACCCCCGAGGGCGCCGACCGCGACGCGTGGTTCGACGTGAAGGTGATCTACCAGCAGGAGCACACGAGCATCGACATCGGCGCCGTGCCGGCCGTGTTCAAGCCTTCGGTGGGTCCGTTCCAGCTCACGGACTACGAGAAGGTCTACGCCGCAGATCCGTCGGCGGACATCTTCGAGCTGCGGGGCCTCGACCGCGGCGGCGTCGTGGTGGTGGTGCGCCCGGACCAGTACGTTGCCAACGTCCTGCCCCTGACGGCAACGGCCGAGCTCGGGGCGTTCTTCGCACCCCTCCTGCGAGCCGGCACGCGCGCCCCTGAGCTCCAGGACCACGCGGGCTGAGCACCAAGCGGGCGGGGGGGCGGCTGACAGGCGCCCTTTCCCGCGGCGCTGCGACGCTCCCGCCCAGTTACTTCCGGCCGCACCGCCCCGCGCCCGCGGAATCCCGCGGTTCTGTGGGGTGGAAGCGGGGTGCGGGACCGAGTAACTGGGCTGGAGCGTCGCCAGCCCGGGCAGCAGGCACGAAGGCCGCCAGCAGGGGCGAAACCAGCCCACAACCCCGCGGCTCGGTCCCCTCTTCGGCCATTTCCGCTACGGTAAGCGTTCCATGACCCGCAAACGGCCGAGCGCTACGCGGATCCGCGTAGCGCTGAGCCGGTTGCGCATCGTCAGCCCGGAACCGTAGCGGAATTCTTCGTGTGCGCGGCGTCGAAGGCAGTGTTCGACGGCGGCATTCCGCGGGTCCTGGGGATGGAGCCCGTATTAAGGAAGGGATATCGTGGTGCCATGCCCAGCAAATTAGCTGTCATTGCCATCGATGCGATCCGGCCACAGGTGGTGGCCGACTTCTGGTGCGCCGTCCTCGGCTGGCACATTGTCGAAGAGGACACCGGCATCATCAGCATCGCGCCGCTGGATGCTGCCTGGCCGTCAATCGATGTGATTGCGGTGCCCGAGGGCAAGACCGTCAAGAACCGGCTGCATTTCGACCTGCGGGCTGACGGCGTGTCCACTGCCGAGGAGCTCGAGCGCCTGCTCGCCCTCGGCGCGCGTCGCGTCGACGTGGGTCAGGGCCCGGACGTCAGCTGGGTGGTCCTGGGTGATCCCGAGGGCAACGAGTTCTGCCTGTTGTCCCGATCCGTCCAGGAGATCGAAGATCAGCGCTGAGCTGTTCGTAAGCCACTGCTGCTAACGGGTCATGACCATCGTCCGGTTTTTGCTGAGCTGGGCCCCGCCGGCGACAGTGCGTGCCACCCTGCCAAGGAGCGCGAGGACGTCCAGGTGGAGGGCGTACCCGGCTCAAGCCCAGCGGACTTAGTCGCAGCCGCCTCCGTCGCCCCCGCCGCCCCCGCCGCCGCAACCGCTGTCCCCGCCAGAAGCGGAGCCGCCTCCATCGCCGTGGGATCCGCCGGATCCCTTGTTCGTGGAGCGGGGGGCCATGGCGCCGAAAAGCAGCACGCCTGCGGCGTCCGGGTCCCCGCCCGATGCCGCGAACGCGGCCCGACGACGGCGCCCAAGGAGCCAGATGATGCCAAGGAACAGGACGAGTGATAGTCCCATCCCGGCGACCACCGCCGCCATGGTCCCCGAACCGGACTCATCCGTGTTGAAGGCATCCATCAGCTTCCCGCCGAAAAACAAGCCGACGGGGACGGCGAAGAGCAGCCGGCGCGCCAGCGCCCAGCGGAGTTTTGAGACAGGAACCGGGAGCTTTTTGAACCGGCGGCTGCGTGTGCCCTTGCCGCTGCGTACCGCAATTTTTGACCGTGCCATGACCCCACCTTACGGGCGGCGACCCGGACCAGGAGGATGGCCCTCCGGTGTCCTTGTTATGAGGGCTCTTCCGGCCATCGGAGGCCGTGCCCTGGCGGTTTCCGTTCGGCGGTTAGGCGTTGTCGGCGAAGGCTACGGTGATCTCGGGGGTCGTGATGAGCGAGTTGTGCACGGTGCAGTGCGAGGCGACGGCGAGCAGCGCCTCACGCCGTTCGGCGGGCACGCCGGCGGGGATAGTAAGGCGCACCTCGATTGTTGCAACGCGCGCGGGACGCGAGCCCATGCGGAAATTGGCGTCGACGGCGAGGCCCTCGGTAGGCAGGGCGTGCCGGTCCAGGTAGCGGCGCGCGTAGAACGCCACGCAGCCGGCGAGGCTTGCGATGAAGAGTTCCGTGGGTGTGGGGCCGGTATCCTCCCCGCCGTCGCTGGCTGGCTGGTCGGTCCTGATGATGTGTCCGCGGACATCGATGTCGAAGCGGTCACCGCCCAGGTGGAGGACGCGGACCGGCGGGATGCCTCCGGAGACGGGGACGTGGGCCGGGATGATGACGGCGGAGGCCGTGGTGACTGGTTCGGTGCTCATAAGGTGCTTCTCAATCCGTCAGTGGGGCAGGGGCCGGGGGCGGGCGGGGCAGGGAAATTTCTATCAGGCCGGGGCGGCTGCCATTTTCGCCCTGTCCTTGAAGGTCTTCTCGGAAGTGTCGATGGTTGGCATGCAGCCAAATATATACCCCGGGGGGTATTACCGCAACCGTCCCCGAATGCCTCACGGGGAGGGGGGTCCGCCCTCCCCGTCACCGGACGGCCGCCGTCAGGGGGCGCTTGGGAAGGTTGTTGGCACAAAAGACAGTTTGCTTATCATGTAGTCTGCGCCTAAAGTCTACATTGTAGACAGGCTGCTTGGGCGGGCTTCCTCGGCACTCGGATTCCCATCCCGGCATCAGTCTTTCCCCGGATCTGCGGTGACGCGGCACCCCGGGACCTGCTCCAAGGCCGCGTGCAAAGCCTCGGAGCACAGCTGCTGTAGCCACGCGGCGGCACACAATGCACCGCAAGGAAGCGAACCAGCCTTGGCAACTTCTCAAACCATGACAATCCCTGCCGCGCGCGGGCCCATCAGTGCCGAACTGTTCCGGCTTCTCGCCGGCAGCCCCGGAGACGACCCCGCGGCGATGGGCACGCTGCAGGACCTCGCCGCGGCGCAGCTGCCACTCACCGATGACATCATCGACGACGGCGACGTGCAGCTGAGCCTCTTCTGCCTCTACGAGCTGCATTACGGAGGTCTGGACGGGGTGACCGACCGCTGGGAATGGAACCCCGGGCTGATCGCGCTCCGGCAGCTCATCGAGGAGCCTTTCGAGCAGGCGCTGCGCGACGCGGCCCGCCCGTACGCCGGCGACGACCAGCCTGAATCCGCCGCGGGGCTGGACAGTGACGCGGTGGCGGACATCCTGTTCGGGATCGCGGCCCAGGACGGTGGACCGGGCATGTCCCGGCACGTAGCCAAGAAGGCGACCCTGGAGCAGCTCCGCGAATTCCTGATCCAGAAATCGATCTACCAGCTCAAGGAAGCCGACCCGCACACCTGGGCGATCCCGCGGCTGCACGGGCGGGCCAAGGCCGCGCTGGTGGAGATCCAGGCCGACGAGTACGGCGGCGGCCGCCCGGACCGTATGCACAGCACACTGTTCGCCCGGACCATGCGCGGGCTGGGGCTGGACGACCGCTACGGCGCATACGCGGACGCGGTCCCGCCCATTTCCCTCGCCTCGGTCAACGTGATGTCCCTCTTTGGGCTGAACCGCAGGCTCCGCGGGGCGATCGCAGGGCACCTGGCGATCTACGAGATGACGTCGTCCCGGCCGAACCAGCTGTACGGGAACGGTTTCCGGCGGCTCGGATTCGAGGCCGATGTGACCGGGTACTTCGACGAGCACGTCGAGGCGGACGCCGTCCATGAACAGATCGCGGGCAGGGATCTCGCCGGCGGGCTCGTGGAGTCGGAACCGGACCTTTTCCCGGACGTCCTGTTCGGCGCGACGGCGGTGATGGCCATCGATGCCCGCGTCACCCTGCACATCATGGGGGCGTGGGACGACGGCGAGTCCTCGCTGCGCGCGTCCGTGCCCGCCGCGGCCTGACCCTGCCCCCGGCCATTCCAACCCCAGACAAAGAGCATCGATGAACCAGAACCCGCCTGAATCGTCCACCGAGAACTCCATTGTTGTCTGCCCCGACGGGCCGATCCTGGTGCGCGGCGACTTCGAGATCGTCACGCCGTCCGGGGAACCGGTGCCACGGCAGCGCAAAACCGTCGCCCTGTGCCGCTGCGGCGCCTCCGCGATCAAACCCTTCTGCGACGGCACCCACAAACTGATCGGCTTCCGGACCGAAGTCCCCGCCAAACCTGGGGTGAAAGAAGGCGCCTGACTGCCGTTTCCGCTGCGCAAATTGCCCCGTGACGCAGGTACGGCTCTGCGCTACGGGTATATCGTCGCGCTGGGCATGGTCCGCGTCGCCAGGCCGGATCCGTATCGGATTACTGCTGGATCACACGGCGCCGCCGCCTCAGCTACTGGAGCTGGGAGCGAAGTTCGTCCGCGGTCGGGGGATTCGCGCCAGCCCGGCGTACGGTGATCGCGGCCGCCATGGCGGCCGTACGCCCGAGCTGCTCCAGGACAGCCGGCGCCAGGCCATCGGTTCCGCGGGTGAGAAGGCCCAGGATCAGGGCGGACATGTACGAGTCGCCGGCCCCGATGGTGTCGACGACTTTCGATTCCACTGCCGGGATGCTCATGCGGGTTGCGGGTGTTGCAAGGAGCGAACCGGATGAGCCTTGGGTGATGACGGCCAGGTCCGCGCCTAAATGGAGGATGTGTGTGGCGGTCTGGTCCAAGTCTTGGTCCGGGTAGAGCCAGTGTGCGTCCTCGTCGCTGAGCTTGACGATGTTGGTGAGGTGGACCAGGTCTTCGAAGATGGACACGGCTTCGGCGTGGCTGCCGAGCAGGGCGGGCCTGATGTTGGGGTCGTAGCTAACCGTGGCGTAGGGGCGGCACTGCTGCAGCAGTGATTTGACCGCGTCGGCGCCCGGGGCGAGGAACGTGGCGATGGACCCGGTGTGGACGATCGTCGGGACGAGGGCGGGAACCACCGGCTGGATATCCCACGCGATGTCAAAGTCGTAGCTCGCTGAGCCGTCCGGGGCGACGGTGGCTGTGGCTGTCGAGGTCCTGCCGGGCGGGCCCGAACCCGGCAGCAGGGTCACGCCGGCGTCGCGAAGGTGTCTGCCGATGGCCGCGCCGCGGTCATCGTTGCCGAGCGCGGTGAGCAGCCCGGTGTTGACGCCGAGCCGGCCGAGCCCGTAGGCGACGTTCGCCGGTGATCCGCCGGGGTGTTCAGTGGTGCCCTCGTGCGAGGTGACGATGTCGGTGAGGGCTTCCCCGACGACGAGGACGTCGAGGGCTTGCCCCGCCGGGCTGGCGGCATCGGGGTTGTGCATGTGCTGTCTCTTCTGCGGCAAAGCCGCGTTATCCGAATTGAGTGATCTCGAGGCGGTTGATGGTTGCGGTCCCGCCGGTCGCGTAGACAGCGACGTCGGTGCTGGTGTCGGCAGGGAAGATCAGTTCCGTCATGGTGACCTGGCCGCCCTGGGCGAAAACTTCAACGGAGCAGCGGTCCACGTAGACGGTGAGATCGTAGGTTGCTTCCGTGGCCAGGACGGGGGCGCTGTCGATGGAGGGGAAGGATTCGTGGAAATCCGTGTCCCCGGAGTCCCGGCGGTCGATTAGCAGGGTTCCTTCGGCCGGTCGGATGCCAATACGGGTTCCGCGGGCTCCGTCGCCGCGTACGACCAGCCCGAATTCCTCGGCTGTTCCCGGGGTGAGGGTGATATCGATGCGCTGGACGCTGCCCGCGGCACCTTCCAGGATGTGGGTGCCGTTGGCTATTGCGGTGTCCGTAAGGCTGAACGCTGGGCCGGCCTCCGGAAGTGCGGCGAAATCGCCGGCGGCCCTTTGGACCAGGCGGGGTCTTCCGTGGATGGTGTGGAGGGATATTTCGCGGGCGAGTGTCATGGGGCTGCGCCATGGTGTTGTGGGGATCTGGTTGGCATATTCCCAGTTGTTCATCCACGCGATCATGAGGCGGCGGTCGTCGGGGGCGTCGCTGAAGGAGACGGCGGCATAGTAGTCCCGGCCCCAGTCCAGCCACTGGTACTCGCCCAGCCGGTCGGGATCCTGGAGGCCTTCGGTGACCGTGGTGGCCGAGGCGAACGTGGTCCCGTCGAAGTCTCCGACGAAGTACTGGCCGGCGGAGCCCATGTTGGGTCCGCCCGGGTTGAGGTTGACGGTGAGGACCCATTTGAGGTTGGCCGGGTCGCCGTCGAGAGGGAGGGGGAAGAGGTCGGGGCATTCCCAGACGCCTCCGGTGGCGTTGGCCGGGCCGAAGGTGCTCAGATACTCCCAGTCCCGGAGGTCATCGGAGCGGTAGAGCACCACCTGGAAGTCTTGGGCTTCGACGGCGACCATAACCCAGTAGCTGCCGGCGGCGCCGTCGTACCTGATGACTTTGGGGTCGCGGAACTCCGCTGACCCACGGTTCAGCACGGGGTTGGCGGTGTGTTTGGTCCAGGTGTAGCCGCTGTCCAGGCTGTACGCGAGCGACTGGGCCTGGAGTCCGCCGTGCGCGGATCCGGGCTTGAAGGCGCTGGTGTAGACGGCTACCAGCGGCGGGGCCGCGCCGGTGCCGAATCCGCTGGTGTTGTCCCGGTCGAAGACGATGCTGCCGGAGAAAATGTCTTCTTCCTCGTCGCAGGCGATGGCGACGGGGTGTTCGGTCCACGTGAGCAGATCCGTGGACGTGGCGTGCCCCCAGGACATGTTTCCCCAGACGCTGTCCAGCGGGTTGTTCTGGTAATAGAGGTGATAGACGCCCCCATGGAAAATCAGGCCGTTGGGGTCGTTAAGCCAGGTGTTCCGGGCGGCGTAGTGCAGGGCCGGCCGGAAGGTGTCGGCCGTTGTGGCGGTCGCGGCGGTCATGAAGGACGTCTCGTTTCTGTGCAGGTCTGGGCGAGAACCCCGGCAAAAGGGTTCCCTGAGGGGTGGGTGGGCCGGCGCGCACGCCGGCCCACCCGGCAGGACGGAGCTAGGAGTTCTTCTGGTAGCGGTCGTAGGCCTGCTGGTAGACCTCGATCATTTTGTCGACGCCGACGTTCTTGAGCTGGGAGACGTAGCCGTCCCATTCCTGGTCGATGCCGCCGGAGACAATCCACTTAGCGATGTTCTGCTTCACCAGGGATGTGGTGTCGGTCTGGATGGTGCTGATCTGCTGGAGTTCCTCGTTGGACAGGGCGACCGGAGGGTAGCCGTCGTTGCCGGCGAAGGGCTTGTACAGTTCGTTGACGGCCTTCTGGCGTTCCGCGGCGCGGGGCTCGGGTGCGACGACGGTCGTGAAGCTTTCCGCCGTGTTGGCCTTCGGGCCGCCCGGGGCGACCTTCTGGCGGCGTTCGCCTTCGCTGGTTCCGGCCGGGGCCGGGATCTGGGTCAGCAGGCCGCTGGCGTCCTTCTGGAGTGTTTCACCGATCGGTCCCCAGTTGGCCTGGGCGGACTGGATGGGGTCATAGAGGTTGTCGGCCCAGCGCATCGTCGCTGCCGGGTACTTGTTGGCCCGGGTGATGGCGAACGCCCCGCGGGCGATCTCCTGGTTGTTGGACTGGCTGGCGATCCGTTTGCCGTCCACGCCTTCGAGGACCGGCACGAGGGAGTAGTTGGCGGCGCGGTCCGCCCCGACCATTTCGGGGACTTCCCACCAGACGAAGGAGCCGAGGTTTTCCGTGGCGGCCTTGCCCTTGGCCAGGTACGCCTTGTCATCCTGGGAGAAGGACTCGGGGTCGATCAGGCCTTCCTGGTACCACTCGTGCAGGGTCTGGATGGCCTTTTTGTAGCCGTCCTGGGTGGGGGTGAAGATGACTTTGTCGTCCTGGACGATGCGGTGGTCCATGTTGTCCGGGACTCCGCCGAGGGCGGCGATCAGGTCAACGATGTCCCCGCACCAGGAGCCGGGCATGAAGCTCAGCGGGATGGTCTTCCCGGTCCCGGAGGCGTCCTGGGTCTTGAACGCGAGCAGGGCGTCGTGGAACTCGTCGATGGTCTTCGGCATCGGGATGTTGAGCTTTTTCAGCCAGGAGGTGTTGATGGCCAGTTCGTTGGGGAACTGGACCAGGCCGAGTTCCTCGACGGAGGGCAGGGAGTAGATGTGCCCGTCCGAGGAGGTGATGGCTGCCTTGATGTCGGGACGGGCGGAGAGCAGCTTGGAGAGATTGGGTGCGTTCTTCTCGATGAGTCCCTCGAGCGCGATGAGGGTGCCGCTGGCGGAGTAGGTGGCGATCTCGGCGTCGGTCAGGCCTGTGTTGAAGAACGCGTCCGGCAGGTCACCGCTGGCGAGGATGAGGTTCTTCTTTTCCTGGAAGACCGTCTCGGGCAGGTTCTCCCAGTTGATGTGGATGTTGGTGGCTTTTTCCCATTCCTTCACCACGGTCATGGTGTTGAAGTCCGGAGCCAGGGCGGCCTTGGTCCCGGAGAAGGTCAGGTCGAGTTGCTTGCTGACGATCGGGAAGCCTGATTCCTGGAACCCGAAGTCGGCAGAGGCGTCCTGGATCTCCGTGGAGCCGGACTCGCCTCCGGAGCAGCCGGTGAACGTCAATGTTCCGGCGAGGACGGCGCCAAGGACGGCGTATTTACGGCTGAATGCCATGGTCATTCCTATTCTGAGTTGGGATTGTTGCCGTCCGACGGCGGTTGCCCGGACGGCCGATAGGGGGAGGGTTATTTGACGGCGCCGATCATGGCGCCCTTGGTGAAATGCTTCTGCATGAATGGCAGGGCAATCATGAGTGGCAAGCTCGAGACGACGATCATGGCGTACTTGGTGAGCTCTGCGATCCGTTGCGCGGCGGCATAGGATTCGATGTCCCCGCCGGTGGTGCCGGTTGATGAGACGTCTGACTGGATGAGGATGTTGCGCAGCACGAGCTGCAGCGGGTATTTGGAGTCGTCGTTCAGGAAGATCAGGGCGTCGAAGAACGAGTTCCAGTGCGCCACGACGTGGACCATGATCATGAGCATGATCAGCGGTTTGGACAGCGGCAGCACCATCTTGAAGAAGAAGGTGAAGTCGTTGGCTCCGTCCATCTGTGCGGCTTCGCGCAGTTCGTTCGGGACGGTGTGTTCGAAGAAGGAGCGGGCGATGATCAGGTTCCACACGCCCACCGCCCCCGGCAGGACCACGGCCCAGACGGTGTCCAGCATCCCCAGGTCCCGGACCACCAGGTACTTGGTGATGAGGCCGCCGTCGAAAAACATGGTGATGACGAACAGGAGCATCAGGATCTTGCGGCCCGGCATGTCCTTGCGGGACAGGGCGTAGGCGCCGCAGAGGATCGTGGTGACGCTGATGACTGTCCCCAGAACGGTGTAGACGACGGTGTTGCCCAGGCCGTTCCAGATCCGGCTGTCAGCGAAGATCCGCTCATAGCCCTCAGTGGTCACGCCGGAGGGAAACAGCCAGACCTTGCCTTCGTAGACCGCGTTGGGGTCGCTGATGGAGGCGATCACAATGAAGTACAACGGGTAGACGACGGCGAGGATGGACAGCAGCAGCACGGACGTGGCGGCGATGTTGAAGACGCGGTCGCCGTACTTGTCCCTCAGCGTCGGCTTCGGGCGGCGCGGGTTGACGGCCCTGGCCGGGTTTTCAATGTTTATCGGGCTGGTTTTCAGAGACATCTCGGCATCACCACAGGGTCGCTTGGTTGGCCCGGCGCGCCACCGAGTTGAAGAACAGCAGCAGCGCCAGGTTGAGGATGGAGTTGAACAGGCCGATGGCGGCCGAGTAGCTGAACTGCGCCTGCTGCAGGCCCGCGTGGTAGACGTAGGTCTGGATGATTTCCGACGTCGAGAGGTTCAGCGGCGTCTGCATCAGCAGTGCCTTCTCGAAACCGACGTTGAGCAGGTTGCCGATGGCCAGAATGAACAGCACCGTAATGACCGGCATGATGCCCGGCAGATCGATGTGCCGGATGCGCTGGAGCTTTGAGGCGCCGTCGACCTTGGCCGCATCGTGAAGCGCCGGATCAATTCCGGCCAGGGCCGCCAGATACACAATCATGGAGAACCCGGCGTTTTGCCAGACGTCCGAGATGACGTAGATGGGGCGGAACCATTCCGCCGAGCCCATAAAGAAGATCGGTTCGCCCCCGCCCAATTGGATCGCGTTGTTCACCAGCCCCGACCGGGGGGAGAGGACCACGAACATGATGCCCACCACCACAACGGTGGAGATGAACGCCGGCGAGTAGAGCACGGTCTGGGTGAACTTCTTGAACTTCTCACTTTGGAGCTGGTTGACCAGCAACGCCAGGATGATGGGGACCGGGAAGGCCACCAGCAAGCCCAGTACCGCGATCCACAGCGTGTTTCCGATGACCTGGCCAAACTGGTAGGAGTTCACGAACCTGATGAAGTGCGTCAGGCCCACCCAGGGGCTGTCCGTGAATCCGTCCACGGGGTTGTAGTTCTTGAAGGCGATCTGGACGCCGTACATCGGCCAGTACTTGAAGACCAGAATGTAGATGATCGCCGGGGCTAGTAATACGTATAACTGCCAGGCCCGAAGAATTCGTTTCATCCGAAGCGAAAAAGAAATCCTTCGTTGCGGCAACGGTGCCGCGGCCGGACGCCGGCGTCCGGCCGGGATAATGCGGCTCATGGCATCTCCTTTGGATGTGTCACTGAGTTGCGTTCAATAAGAGGGCACTCCATCAGCTCGACCCGGCCATCGGGTTCCGCGCCCTGGAGAATCAGGTCAACCGCGCGCCGGCCCATGGCGACGAACGGCAGTTCAAGGGTGGTCAGTCCCGGGCGGAGGTGCGGTGCCAGGGTGACCTGGTTATCGAAGCCCACGATGGAGACATCCCCGGGGATCGAAAGCCGCAGCTCTGAGGCGGCTTGATACGCGCCCCAGGCCGTCCGGTCGTTCGCGCAGAAGATAGCCGTCGGCGGCTTCGCCGCGGTCATCAGCTCCATCGCGTACCGGTAGCCGTCTTCCTCATTGCCCGCGCCGAAGCGGATGACGGCTGGGTTCAACGCCAGCCCGGCTTCCTCAAGGGCCCGGGTGTATCCCTCGTAGCGGCCCACGGCGCCTGGGAGACCGCTTTCCAGAGTCTCGATGTTGATGAGTCCAACCCTGGAATGCCCGGCCTCGAGCAGGCGCCGCGTGGCAACATACCCACCCCGCACCTCATCGGGGGCTACGCTCGGGAGGCGGCCGGCGCGGTCCTGGGAATTCAGCACCACTGACGGAATGCCCGCCAGGGCTTCCGGGACTTCCAGCATGCGGTGGTACATGGCGCCGTAGACCACACCGGCGACTTTGTAGGACAGCATGGTGTCCAGGGACGCGGTCTCAAGTTCCTTGTCTCCGCCGGTGTTCACCGTGAGCAGGAGGAGTCCGTCCTCCCAGGCCCGCTGCTGCGCGCCCTCGATGATGGCGCCGGCAAAAGGAGAGCTGGCCACTGAGTCGCCGATGAATCCGATCATGCCCGCCACGCCTTCGCGGAGAACCTTGGCGTGGGCGTTGGTGCGGTACCCGAGCCGGTTCACGGCGTCGCGTACCCGCTTGCGGGTTTCCTCGGAGAAGCGCGACCCGGAGGCCGAATTCAGCACCAGCGAGACCGTGGCCTGCGAGACGCCGGCAGCAGCAGCGACGTCATGCATTGTCGGTCCTGACTTTGGCCGTGATCCAGCCATGGGCACCTCCTCGGGCCAGTTTGCTTTGGTGGGTTATTCGTATAACTTCGCCCAACTGTAGCGTGAGTCACATCCGGCGTCAACAGTGCGATCAAGCACTTCTGCGACGGCACCCTATGGCGACGACCAGGACGATGAGCTGTGCGTCCCGGATCTCGTAGATGATCCGGTAGTCGCCGGTGCGGACGCGCCAGTCGCCGCTGCCGCCGGAGAGTTTCTTGGCGCCGGGCGGCCGCGGCGTTTCGGCGAGGAGTTCGATTGCGGCCTGGATGCGTCGGCGGGCGTCGGGCGGGAGTTTGCGCAACTGTCGGACCGCGGCCGGCGCAACCTGCACCGCATAGCTCACGTCAGGCCCAGTTCCGCCTTGACTTCCTCCCAGGGCACGGGGCCTTCGCCGGTGTCGGCCATTTCGCTCCGCGCTGAGTCCGCCGCCCGGAGGTCATCCAGATCCTCGGCCGCTTCGATCAGTTTGGCAAGATCCTCGGCGCCGATCAGTGCTGCTACGCGACGTCCGCGACGCAGCAGGTACACCGGTTCATGGTTCACCCGGGCAGTGTCGACCGCCTCGGAGAGCCGGCTTCGCGCGTCAGTTACAGTCATCTCGCTCATGACCAAAACGGGTGCTCGAAAAGCCCGCGCGGCCTACGGCACCGGCGGGGCTGTGGCCGTTGGGGAGGGCGACGGCGCGACAGCAGCCGGTGCGGTGGCCGCTGCTGCGGACTCCGTGGGTTGCGGCCTTGCAGGCGCGGTGGCCGTGGAGGTAGCCGCGGGCGCGGTTACCGTGGCCGCGGGTGTTGCACCCCGGGTCGCGCCCGGCGTCACACCAGAGGTGGCGCCCGAGGTGGCGCCCGGCGTTGCACCAGTCGTGGCCCCAGGGATGCCCGA
The DNA here is from genome assembly GCF_040547365.1 of Pseudarthrobacter sp. PvP090. NCBI lineage: Bacteria > Bacillati > Actinomycetota > Actinomycetes > Micrococcales > Micrococcaceae > Pseudarthrobacter > Pseudarthrobacter sp. PvP090. Next base: position 7,432 of record NZ_JBEPPO010000020.1, on the reverse strand, counting down.
AGGTGTTGCGCTCGGGCTGGGTGAACTCCCCGGAGTGGCCGGAGCCGTGCCGGACGGAACCCGCGGCGTGGCGGTGGGATCGCTCTTGATGACCTCCATGATCTGGACCTTGAAGGCGTCCAGGCGCCCCTGGATCTCCGAAAGCGGGACATCCGCCAGGGTCCGCCCGTAGTCCGAGATCTGCTGCCAGAGCTCGTTGAGCCGGGACGTGCCGTCGGCGCTCAGCGGCCCGTCCAGGGTGAGGACCAGCTGGCTCGCCAGGGCGTAGGTCAGGCACCGCACACAGGTGTCGTTCGCGGCGGCAGAGAGATTTTCCGGAACGATCACGTCGGTCTGGCCCACGATCAGCACCACCTGGAAGCCCACGGCGACGGCGGAGCAGTCCGCGCAACTGGCAAAGGCGTAGGCCTCGTTGCGGGTGGTCACGTCCTCGCCGTCGTCGGCCCAGACCAGGGCGAAGGCGACGTCGTAGGCAACGGATCCGTCCGTGGTGTTGACGGCGAGTGACTGGTTGCCGTCCTGCTCGGGCGCGGCCGGCTGGTCGAAGGGGAACACCCAGGCGGGCGCCGTCGTGCCGGAAGTCCCGGCGTCGCGCGGCACCAGGACCATGCTGAGCTGCGGGTCCTCCCGGGTGGGCTTCTCCGCCCCGGCGGGCCAGAGCGCCACGGTCCGGCCCGCCCGGCCTTCCCGCATGCCGGTGGTGGAACCGGCCGGGAAGATCGTGGTGGTGGCGTCGGCCAGGGTCCCGCGCTCATAGGGCTGGACGGGCCGGTAGCTCTCTCCGCCGGGCCACCATGCCCAGGCGAGTCCGGCCACGACGGCGGCGACCGCCGCGAGGGCCGTTCCGCGCTGGAGCGCCTTGCCGCGGGTTTTCTGCCACAGGGCTGTGGCCAGTTGGCGTGCCATCCGGAACAGGATGTAGAAAATCCCCAGGACGGGGAGCGCGACGGCGGCGATCGCCAGGACCCGCACGGCGGCATCGACGAGGTCCCCGTCGGCGAGATGGCTGTTGAACATGGCGTACTGCTTCTGGACGCTGTCCCAGGCGGTGCCGAGGAGCCGCGGCAGGGACAGCACCATCAGGACCAGGCTGAAGAGCAGCAGCGGGACGGTGATGAGCACCCAGGCGGTCACCACGGCGCGGGCCCACGGCTTGAGGACCTGCGCCTCCGGGTCCTTCCGGCGCCACGGCAGGAGGCTTAGCAGGGTGGGCTTGATCCGCTGGAACAGGTCCGGGACCCCGGTGGCGTCGGCGAGGATGTGGTAGCCGTCGAAGCGGACCAGCGGCAGCAGCTGCCGGACCATCTGCAGCACCTGGGTCACGACGACGAGCAGCAGCGCGTCGAAACCGGTGGCCCACCAGATGCCCATGATGGCGACGGCGACGATCGCGTTGAAGTACAGCCCGCCGAGGTCGGTCCGGATGCGGCCGGCGCGGCCCAGCCGGTAGGAATCGGTGACGTCGGTGAAGAACGCGGGCCAGATCAGGTAGAGGCCGGTGCCCATGGCCCCGGGGGTGGCGCCGCCGCGGCGGGCAGCCGCAGCGTGCCCGAATTCGTGGAACCCGGCGGACAGCACGGTCACGGCCAGGATCAGCAGCACCAGGCCCGGGTTGGCGAAGGCCTCATGCGTGGCCGAGGCCAGGCCCTTGACCATGAACACCCACCAGCAGGCGGCGAGGAAGGCAGCGGTGACGAGGACAACGATCAGCGGGTGGAAGAGCGTCGCGAACGGGGCCGTGATCCGGCGGGTGCGCTCCGGATCGGTGACGGTGTAGCGGAACTTCATCCCCAGCAGGGGGTCGGCCTTGCGGACCTCGGGCTGGGAGCCATCGGCCAGCTGCAGTAGGCCCAGCGGCAGTAGCTGGGAGTCGATCAGCGTCCGGACGTTGTCGGCGCTGACCTGCCGGCCGAATCCGGCGCTGGCGTGGCTGGCGATTTCCTCGGGACCGCGGGTGCCGTCGACCGCCTCGAGGACCAGATAGAGCAGCCGGGTGAGCTGCAGCGTCTGGCCGTCGGCGCGGCGGACCAGCGACGGTGCCTCGCGGTAACCGGAACCCTGGGTCTCGCCCAGGAGCTGCACGCCGTCGGCCCGGACCGGAACCTGCAGGGTGCCGGTGGCGGCGGCAGGCGCAGCAGGCGCAGACACCGGCACCGCAGTTGTGGACGGCGCAGGTGAATCCGGCGCAGGAAAAACCGGCGGGCCGTCCGTGCTGGACGGCCCGCCGTGCGGTGAACTCATCCGGGGAACTACTGCCGGAGGTCGGACTGCTGGTCGGCGGAGGCGGTGGCTTCGCCCTGAATGTCCTGGTTGATGATGGCGTCCTGCTGGGAGACGGCGAAGGCGTTGCTGTCGATTGAGCCGATGTTGGCGGCGACGGCGGCGTCGATCGGGGCGGCGACGTTCGCGTTGGCGGCCACGGCACCGTTGATCGGGGCCGCGATGTCGGCGGCGGCGTCCAGGTCCACGTTCACATTAAGCAGGTTGGAGTTCAGGGCGCCCTCGACGTCGGTCGGCAGGGCGCCGTCCTCGGCCGTGACCGCGGTTTCGCCGGTGTCGCTGCCGTCGGTGCTGCCGGCTTCCTGCTCGATCGTGCTGTCCTGCGTGGACTCGGCGTTGGCATCGGCCGCGATGCCCTGGTTGATGATGACGCCCTGGTCGGACAGCGCCTGGGCGTCCGAGCCGTAGGACAGGATGTTCGCGGAGGCCGCGGCGTCGATCGGGGCGGCGACGTTGGCGTTTGCCGCGACAGCAAGATCAATCGGAGCGGCGGCATTGAGGCCGAGGTCCAGGTCCGCGTTGAGGTCCAGGACGGAGGCCACTTCCTTGTCCGGAAGCGCGGTGCCTGCCTCCGCCATCAGCTCATCGTCGCTCAGCGGGGTCATAGCCTGTTCAGTGCTCACGAAAAACTCCAGTTCCGGCACGGTTCCTGCTGCCCCCAGTGAGCAGTTTCCAGACCGACGTGCCTGATGCGAGTCAATAGTAAGCATGATGAGCATTTATTCGGTAGACGGCTCCCGAAAAATCCCCGCCAAGTCCATCAAACTCTGAGTCATCGCCGCCGCAGAAGGGGAGCTCGTGGACGACTCCGCCTGGCGCTATTGGATCCGGCTCTAAGCGCGCCCGGAGGCGACGTCCGGACCAGAGAGTGTGGTGAGGTACAGTCCGGGCTATGGAACCAATTGTCAGGGAGCGCACCCGAGTCAGGACTGCCGCCGGCGATCTCGATGCTCTGATTCACTACCTTCCTTAAGCGGTCCCCCAGCCGGGACTGGTCCTGGCGGACGGCTCAATGTATGAAAGGAAAATATGATCTACCCAGGCGGCAGAATTGACCAGTACGCGGTTCTTGCCAGGGATTTGAACGAATCCTTCATTGGGGCCCACTTCGGCCTCACCAAGGGTGCCGAGGTCATCTACGGAAAGATCGGTGCCATCCGGATCTTCGAGACGCACGTTCTGTTGACACTGGCCGGCGTCACCGCCGATGACCTTCACCTGGATGCGAACCAGGAAGTCATCTTCTCCCACGGACAGCACCAGATCCAGGCAACGCGACGCGCGCCCATGACTGAATCCGTCGATGCTGAGGTCGCGCGCACACTCAGCACAATTCCGGTTCGTGTGTCTCGCCAAATGACCGCCACCGAGTACCAGTTTCGCGTGGCCGAGGTCCTCAACCTTTTTGACATCGAAGCAGTGGGCGACGAAACGGGCGTGTATTACGGGGACGAGGGCGTTGAGCTAGAAGATCAGCCTCTAGAGGCGGCCGTTCGCATACTCCTTGGGAGGCGATTCGGCATCCCGGAATCATTAGCAATATGAATGGGCCAGGCCGGAGGCCCGCATAGGGGTCCCTCGGATCTAGTGTCGCGCTTCTGAAGGGGGACACCTTTCGGGGCGTAGAGGCTCTAGTTATTGCGCGCATCGTATTCCGCACAAGCAAGACCTTGATGCCTGGTCAGCGCTAGCGGACGCCGTCGAGCATACTGCTGGCCGTGATCCCGGAGGCATAAATCCGCGGCGCTTCCACAGAGGATCGGGAGGACAATTGTTCTTAGCGAACCAGGTCCAGGCGTTCAGCCCGGGCTTTCAACGGGAGAGATGACATGGATGATTTCGTCGCTTACCTTGATACGTCGGAGGTCCGCCCCGGCAAACTTGAGGAACTCAAGACGGCCATGGCAGAACTCGCCGCGTTCGTTGAACAGAATGAGCCGCGCATCATCTCCTACACCGTCTGTTTCTCAGAGGACGGCTCCACCATGAGCGTCCTCCATTTCCATCCTGATCTGGCCTCGCTGGAGTTCCACATGAAGTGGCGGGACCCAGGTTTCCGCCAATCGCGCCGCTTATCAAGATGAAGACAATCGAAATCTTCGGCCACCCAAGCGATGACCTCGTGGCGCAACTTAGAGAGAAGGCACAGCTGCTCGGCAGCGGATCCGTGATTGTCCGCGAAGTTCAGGCCGGCTTCGCCCGTTTTGCCCGGCCATAACGAGTACGGCGGTGACCATCGGCTGCTCCGCAACGGCCCTTATGGGGTCCCAAAAGGGCGGTTGCGGAGCAATCGATGGGGGAGGAGGCGGGGCTACTTAACCCCGGCCCCCGGCAGCAGCTCCGTCGCGCCCAGGGAGTCGGCGACGAAGGCGTAGTCCCAGGCGCGTTCCTTCCACTGCACGTAGCGGCCCGAGGCCCCGCCGTGGCCGCCCTCCATCTCGATCTTCATCACGATCGGCTCGCTGCCCGTGTTGACTTCGCGGAGCCGCTGTACCCACTTGGCGGGCTCCACGTAGAGCACCCGCGTGTCATTAAACGAGGTGACCGCCGCGATCTTGGGATACGCCACCGCGCGGACGTTCTCATACGGCGTGTAGGACTTCATGTACTCGTACACGGCGCGGTCGGTGATCGGGTTGCCCCACTCCTCCCACTCCAGCGCGGAGAGCGGCAGCTCCGGATCCAGGATGGTGGTCAGGGCGTCCACGAACGGGACGGCAGCCACTATCGCCGCGTACTTCTCCGGCGCCAGGTTGGCGACGGCGCCCATCAGCAGGCCGCCGGCCGAGCCGCCCATGGCCGCGATCCGTGCCGGGTCCACCCAGCCGGACTCCGCCAGCCAGTCGGTGGCCGCGATGAAGTCCGTGAAGGTGTTCTTCTTCTGCAGCTTCTTGCCGGTGTCGTACCAGTGCCGGCCCAGTTCCCCGCCGCCGCGGATGTGGGCGATCACAAACACGATGCCCCGGTCCAGCAGGGAGAGCCGGGGGATGCCGAAGCTGGGGTCCATGCTCATCTCGTAGGAGCCGTACCCGTATACCAGGCCCGCCGCCGTCGAATCCCGTGCCACCGAGGCATGCCGCAGCACCGACAGCGGGATCCGCGTGCCGTCCGCGGCCACGGCCCATTCGCGGGTAGCGACGTAGTCCGCGGCGGAGTAGCCGCCCAGCACCGGGCTTTCCCTGCGCAGCAGCAGCTCGCCGGCGGGCTGCCCCGCGGTGGGCAGCACAAAGTCGTAGACCCGGGACGGGGTGAAGTAGGAGGTGTAGCCCATCCGGATCACGGGCGCCTCGTAGTCGGAGCCGGCCACCCCGGCGGTGTAGAGCTCCTCCTCGAAGGCCGGCTCCACCGGGGCTCCCTGCTCCGGCGTGCCCAGCCCGGCCAGCGGCAGCACCTGCACGCGCTCGATCGTGTCCTTGCGGACGGAGACCACGAGGTGCGTCGAGGTGACGCCGGCGCCGTTGACGCGCACCTGGTCGGAGTGTTCGACGACGGTGGCCCAGTGCTGCTCGGCGACCGGCTTGGTGAGCTCGGCCGGGTCCACCAGCGAGACCATGGAGTTGATGGCGTCCTTGTTGTGGGTCAGGACGATCGCCTCGGCCGGCGTTCCCGCGGCGTCGGCCAGCAGGAACGGCTCGGCCTCGTAGAGGATGCGCTCGTCCCGGGAGATCACGGTGCTGAGTCCGGCGTCGGGCGCGTCGAAGCGCAGCAGCCGGGTCTCGCTGAATTCCGAGCAGCCGATGCTCAGCACCAGGTGGCGCCGGTCGGCGGAGAGCTCGAAGCCCAGCCACATGGCGACGTCGTCCTCCTGGTAGATGACCTCGTCCGCGGCGACGGGCGTGCCCAGCACGTGGGACTTCACCTGGTAGGGCCGCCAGGAGTCGTCCACCACGGTGTAGAAGATCCGGGTGCCGTCGGGGGAGAAGGAGATGCCGTAGAAGACGTTCTCGATCACGTCGGGGAGGAGTTCCCCGGTCCGCAGGTCCTTGATGCGCAGCGTGAACCGCTCGTCGCCGGCGTTGTCCACGGCGTAGGCGTAGAGGTTCCCGTCGATGGTGACGGCTGCTCCGCCGACGGCGAAGAACGGCTTGCCCTCGGCCTCGACGTTGCAGTCCAGCAGGATTTCCTCGCCCGGGATGTCGACGCCGACCTCGACGGCGGGCGGCGTCCAGTCGGCGACGCGGTCCCCGGTGTCCCGGGCCCGGACCCGGCACTGGATGCCGTACTCCTTGCCCTCCACCGAGCGGGTGTAGTACCACCAGCCGTCCTTGCGGTTGGGCACGGAGAGGTCCGTCTCCTGGGTGCGGCCCTTGATTTCCTGGAAGATGGCCTCGCGCAGCGGCTCCTGGTGGGCGGTCACGGCCTCCTGGTAGGCGTTCTCGGCCTTGAGCAGCTCCACGACCTCGGCGGATTCCTTGTCCCGCAGCCACTCGTAGTTGTCCTCGAAGGCATCACCGTGGTGCGTGCGGAGGGCGGGGATCTTCTTGGCAACCGGGGGCTGCGGGGACGGCTGCACGGGAGTCTGGGTCATGGCTCCAATCTACCGCCAGGGCAAGGGAGGCATGGCAAAGGGAGGACCGGGTTTAGGGTGCGGCTGGAGCGAAGGCCTGAATAGCCGGCGAGAGCATTCATGGCCAAACCTCTTTCCGGTGGACGTCTTTGTCAGTTTTATGTCGGCGGCGGGGGCCCGATGCCCCAAAACGCCTTGACAGATTAAGTGTCGACTTGACGAAGCCGGTCAGCTGGCGGAATTATGCATGACAATTCACGGACTTTCGTTATCTTGAGCAGACCCTCTCCATATACTTTGTCGACTGCAATACAGCAGATACACAATTTCGGGGGACAAATTGGCATCAATTAGGGGCGGCGCCGTACGTCGCATGTTCAGTCCGGCACGCACGGCATTCATGGCAGTCTTTGCGGTGCTTCTTTCGCTCCTCACCGCTGCGCCCTCCCAAGCTGCGACGGCGGAGACTGAGCCCAACAGCTCCATGGCGACGGCAACAGTGGTGCCGTTGGGAACCACTATTTCCGGGTCAGCGCTGAGCGCCAGTTCCTCCGACACCGATTACTACGCCGTCGACGTGCCCAAGGCGGGCCGGGTCGGGCTGAACTTCAAGTTCCCTGCCGGGCTCGGAAGCGGATCCGCCTA
>NZ_JBEPPO010000019.1:0-45106 GCF_040547365.1 Pseudarthrobacter sp. PvP090 | reverse complement strand
GGCGCGCGCTTCACGGCCTCACCGATCACGTGGGCGGCGAGGTCGTCCGGGCGGACACCGGCGAGCCCGCCGCCGAACTTCCCAAACGGGGTCCGAACTGCGTCGTACAGAAAAGCGTGATTCATGATTCCTCTAAAATCTGTCGGGCATAACCAAGCAGCTGGGGCCGTTTTGAGGACTAAAAACGGCCATTGCTGCCAGCTATGTGGGCGCGCTGGTGGCTTCTGCCAGCGGCAGCGATTCGGGCGGGTCTAGGCTGACGGGATCCGGATGAGCTTCTTGTTGGCGAATTCGTTGATTCCGTATTGCGCCAGTTCACGTCCAACGCCGGACCGCTTCACCCCGCCGAACGGAAGGTCAGGGGCGCTTCGGCTGATGCTGTTGATCCAGACCGCGCCGGTTTCGAGCTGTTCGGCAAGCTCCTGTGCGGCCTTGACGTCGGCGGTGTAGATGGAGCTTGAGAGGCCGAAGGGTGAGTCGTTGGCCAGGTCAATGGCAGCTTGGGGAGAGTCCACCCGGTAAACCACAGCCGCCGGGCCGAAGATCTCTTCCGAGTATGCCCGCATTTCGGGCGTCACACCGGTCAGGACCGTTGCGGGGTAATAAGCGCCTGATTGGTTAGGTGCGCCCCCACCCGCGACAGCTGTCGCGCCCTTGGAGACGGCGTCCTGGACCAGTTCCGCGATGTCGTCCACGGAGGCCCGGGAAGACAGCGGACCGAAGGTCGTCTTCTCATCAGTCGGATCGCCCGGCGCGATCTTGGCCATGGCCTCGGTGTAGCGGCGCAGGAACTCGTCGTAGATGTCGCCGACGATAATGAAGCGCTTCGACGCTGTGCAGGCTTGGCCGCCGTTGTACATCCGGCCCGCCACGGCGCCGGCTACGGCCTTGTCCAGGTCGGCATCCGGCAGCACGATGAACGGGTCGGAACCGCCCAGCTCCAGCACGTACTTCTTCATATGGCGTCCGGCGACTTCCGCCACGGCGGATCCGGCCTTTTCGGAGCCGGTCAGGGAGACGCCCTGTACCCGCGGGTCTGCGATCATGGTCGCGATCTGGCCGCTGGTGACGAACGCATTGATGTAGACATCCGCGGGCAGCCCGGCATCGCGGAACACCGCTTCGATGGCCAGCGCCGACTGCGGGCAGTTGCGTGAGTGCTTGAGGATCACGGTGTTGCCCAGCGCGATATTGGGGGCGGCGAAACGGGCGACCTGGTAGTAGGGGAAGTTCCAGGGCATGATACCGACGAGCGGCCCGATGGGTTCAGTGCGGACGACGGCTGAACCTGGGCCGCTGATGTCCAGGGGTTCATCCCTGAGGAAGCGCTCGGCGTTATCCGCGTAGTAGGCGTAGATCGAGGCCACGAGGGCAACTTCGCCACGGGCCTCGGCGATCGGTTTGCCAACCTCAAGGGTCAGCAGGGCGGCGAGCTCCTCGGAACGTTCGCGGTGCAGTTCGGCGACGCGGTTCAGGACCGCCGCGCGTTCGGCCAGCGGAGTGGAGCGCCAGGAACGGTATTCAGTAAAGGAGCGCTTGAGCACTTCCTGGACTTCCTCGTTAGAGAGGGTCGGGAACTCGGCAACGCGTTCTCCGGTTGCCGGGTTGATGGTCGCGTAGTTGCTCATTGTCCAAATCTCTTCCTGATGGTGCGTCCTTGGTCTTAGCAATCACGATCCCAGCTTCCGCCTATGCAGTCCAATACTTATTCTCAGCATGATCAATGTTGATTCTGAATCAATGACGGATCCCCCGGCCGCGGTTCCAGTTATTACGTTTCCGCAATAATTTAGCGTTCATTAGGTATTGGACTCTGGGTAATTGGCGATGCGAAGGTGGGCGGGTGAAGACCATCAATATCCACGATGCGGGCGCGACCGTCCATGTCGAGCTCAATAGACCTGAAGTACGCAACGCCATCGACCAGCACATGGTCGATGAGTTGCATTCCGTCTGCGCGGATTTGGAGCGGAAGCCCAAAATCCTCATCCTCTCCGGGGCGCAAATCCCCTCCGGCGGCATCTTTGCCTCCGGGGCCGACATCGCCGAGCTCCGCGAACGGCGCCGAGACGACGCACTGGCCGGCATTAATTCCGGCCTCTTCCAGAGAATTTCCAAGTTGCCGATGCCCGTCATCGCAGCCATCGACGGCTTTGCGCTCGGCGGCGGTGCTGAACTGGCCTACGCAGCGGACTTCCGGATCGCCACGCCACGGGCCAGGATCGGCAACCCGGAAACCGGCCTGGGCATCCTCGCTGCCGCCGGCGCGGGCTGGCGCCTTGTGGAACTCGTGGGCGAGCCCCTGGCGAAGGAAATACTGCTCAGCGGAAAAGTGCTCGACGGCGCAGCGGCGCTGGCTGTTCGGCTCGTCAGTGAATTACACGACCCAGACCAGCTCATCCCAGCAGCCTTTGCCCTCGCAGCGAGGATCCAAACCCAGGATCCGCTCGCGGTCCGTCTCACCAAGAGTGTCCTGCAGGCACCACGATCCGCACACCCGGCCATCGACGAACTCGCCCAGGGCATCCTCTTTGAATCGGAAGCAAAGTTTGAGCGGATGCAGGCGTTTCTCGACCGGAAAAACCACAAAGGAACCAGCAAATGACCGTCCCCACCTCCCTGACCGAAACCCCCAGCGTCCCCAAGAGGGTAGGTGTTCTCGGCGGAGGCCGGATGGGCGCCGGCATCGCCCATGCCTTCCTTGTTTCCGGAGCCGAGGTGACCGTCGTCGAACGTGACGCGGCAGCTGCCGCCGCCGCCCTCGACCGCGTCACCCGGACGCTGGCCAAGGCCATTGAGAGAGCTTCAGTATCGGAGGATCTGGACTCGATTCTCGGCCGGTTCGAAGTCTCGACGGACGCCGCCGACTTCGGCAGCGCCGGTCTGGTCGTCGAAGCCGTCCCTGAGGATTTCAATCTGAAGCAGTCCGCATTGCTCAACGTTGAGCGCAACCTTGGCGCGGATGCCTGGATCGCCACCAACACCTCCTCACTGTCGGTCACCAAGCTGGCTGCCACCCTCGGCAGACCGGAGCGGCTCTGCGGGCTGCACTTCTTCAATCCGGTCCCGGCGTCAGCGCTGGTGGAAGTCGTCCTTGGCCCGCAGTCCGCCCCCGAACTAGCCGACGCCGCCAGCGGCTGGGTCCGCGGGCTCGGCAAGACGCCCATCGTGGTGAACGACGCTCCTGGCTTCGCGAGTTCGCGTCTGGGCGTCGCACTGGCACTGGAGGCCATGCGAATGCTCGAAGAGGGCGTCGCCAGTGCGCAGGACATCGACGCCGCCATGGAACTCGGCTACCGGCACGCCTCTGGACCCCTGCGAACCACGGACATCGTCGGACTGGACGTCCGCCTTGGAATCGCCGAATACCTGCACGAAACGCTCGGCGAACGCTTCGCCCCGCCCCAGATCCTCCGCGACATGGTGGCGCGCGGCGAACTGGGACGCAAGTCCGGCAAAGGCTTCTACGACTACTCCTAATTGCGGGGCCCGAGTGTGGGAGGCAAGCGTTCGATGGCTTGCCTCCCTTTTTCGGCGCAACGGGACGCCGCGAGGGCGTCCAAGTACGGATTGCCGCCAACACGGAACGGCGGCTGCCACATCCCCAAAGGGTGGCAGCCGCCGTTCTGGCGTTTGACGCTTGCTACTCCGCCGGAGCGAGCACCTTCAGCTCGAAGCCTTCGTAGCCGGCTTCGCGGACTTCGGCGAGTTTGTTCCGGTAGTTGCCGAGGCCTCCGAGGTAGAACATGACGGTCTTCGTCTTGCCCGGGATGTTGGCGCCGAAGATCCAGGAGTCGGCCTTCGGGAAGAGCGTCATATCGGCGATCTCCTGGCAGGTCCGTGTCCAGGCTTCCTCGGCCTCTGCGGTCGGCTCCACAGAGGCAACCTGTCCGGTCTCGGCGTCGTTGATCAGCTGTGAGATCCACTCGACCTGGGCCTCGATGCTCGGCGGCAGGTTGGTGAAGGGGCCATTGGGGCCAAGGATCATGAACATGTTCGGGAATCCTGCTGTGGTGACGCCGAGGTAGCTGGTGGGCCCATGCTCCCAGTGCTGCTGGATGGTCTCGCCGCCGCGGCCCCGGATGTCGATCCGTGTGTAGTTTCCGTCCACGGCGTCGAAGCCTGTGGCGAAGATCAGAACATCGAGCTCGTGCTCCACGCCGTCCGAGGTCCTGATGCCCGTGGGCGTCAGTTCGACGATCGGTGTCTCCTTGACTGACACCAGCTGTACGTTGTCCCGGTTGAATGTGGCGTAGTAGCCGCTGTCGCACAGGGGGCGCTTGGCGTAAAGGTCGGTCGGAGTGAGCTTGCGGGCCGTCTCCGGGTCCTTGACGATCTCGGCGATCTTGCCGCGGACGAATGCTGCCGCGGCCTCGTTGGCGTCGGGGTCCGTGGCAATGTCGCCGAAGGTGTTGAACATAAAGCGGAATCCGCCGCCGGTTTCCCAGGCCTTCTGGAAGACAGCCTGCCGCTCCGTTGCGGAGACGCTCATAGCGGGAACGGTGCTTTCCTCGAACCCGAAGGCGACGCCGGAACCCCGGACCTGTTCCCAAATCTTGCTGTAGTCCTTCTTGACGGACGCCACGTATTCCGGCGTGACAGTGGTGTTGCCGACGGGGACGCTGTACTGCGGTGAGCGCTGGAAGACGGTGAGGTGTCCGACCTTGGGTGCAATGGCGGTGATGATCTGCAGGCCGGTGGAGCCGGTGCCGATCACGCCGACGCGCTTGCCGGTCAGGTCCACGCCCTCAGGCCAGGCGCCGGAGTGGTAGATCTCGCCTTCGAAGGTGTCGATACCCGGAATGTTGGGGATATTGGTGGCCGAGAGCAGGCCGAGGCCGTTGACAATGTACTTCGCCGTGATGGTTTCGCCGGTGTCAGTGCCGATGGTCCACCGGTTGGCCGACTCGTCGTAGTGCGCGGAGGTGATACCGGTGTTGAGCTGAATATCCTTGCGCAGGTCATAGCGGTCCACAACGTGTTCGAGGTACTGGAGGATTTCCGGCTGGGTCACGTACTTGTGGGTCCAGTCCCACTCATTCAGCAGTTCGTCGTCGAATGAGTAGCGGTAGACATAGCTCTCGGTGTCCGACAGGGCGCCCGGGTACCGGTTCCAGTACCAGGTGCCCCCGACGCCGCCGGCGCGGTCGAAGGCGCGCACGTTGAGTCCGAGTTCGTTGCGCAGCTTGTGCAGCATGTAGATGCCGCCAAATCCGGCGCCGACGACGACAGCGTCGAGTTCGGCGGGAAAGGTGGGAGAGGTGGCGAGGGCAGTTTGCCCGTGGTTTTCAGCCATGATGGATACTCCTTTGTATTTCAGGTCTTGTGTTGTGGGGTGGCCGGGGCTCAGTACTTGTACCAGCCGGCGATGCGGGCGAGTTCGGCGTCGGCGACCTCGGAGTTGCCGGCGAGGAACGGGAAGACGTGCTGCTGGTCCTCGGCGATGGAGAGGGTCACGTCGACGCCGGCGGCCTCGGCCAGTGCGGCCAGGCGGGTGGCGTTGTCCAGGAGGGATTCGACCGAGCCTGCGGTGATGTATAGGCGCGGGAACCCGGTGAAGTCGGCGTAGAGGGGGTTGGCCAGCGGGTTCTGCGGGCTGACGGAATCGCCCAGCACGCCTGCGATCATGCCCTCGAGCAGCGGCACGGAGATGAGCGCGTCCGTGGCGTCGTTGGAGATCAGGGTTTCGCCCTTGTTTTCCATGTCCAGCCACGGCGAGAACGCGATGACCTGGCCGGGGAGCGGCTCGCTCTGCTCCTTGAGCGCCAGGGAGATGGCGACCGCAAGGTTGCCGCCGGCGGAGTCGCCGATGGTCGTGATGTCGTGAGGGTGGATGCCGCTCTCGACGAGGGCCTTGAAGGCAGCCACGCCGTCTTCGACCTGGGCGGGGTGCGGGTGCTCGGGGGCGCGGCGGTAGTCCAGGACAAAGGTGACAACGCCGACTGCCTTGGCCACGTGGCCGGCCAGCTTGCGGTGGCTTGAGGCCGAGCCGACGGCGAAGCCGCCGCCGTGGGTGTAGAGCAGCACTTTCGTCCGGTCGGCACCTTCCGGGAAGGCCCAGATGCCGGGGACTCCGCCGACGACGTCCTCCTTGTAGGTGACTGCTTCGGGTTCCCGGGTGGGCTGGTGCCACTCGTCGAAGATGCTGCGGAACAGGCGCATCGTCAGATCGGGGGTGGTGGCGATGATGTTGGACCAGTCCGCGTAGAGGTCGCGGAGGGGATCGGTCGCCTGGGAAGTTTCAGTCACTGCTGCTTCGGTCGAGATTGTCATCTCATACTCCTTCGTATGGAGAGCGTTCCGAGCGTTGCCCGGGGGGCTGATGGATCGGAATCTTGGTGCGTTTTGCCGCTAGATATAGCGTGGATCACATTTGCGCCGGCCCAGTGTTCCACTTTGAAACACCGGGCCGGCACCGGACCCGCCCGGGAGCTACTGCGTGGTGTAGCCGCCGTCAACGACGAGTTCCGCACCCGTGACGAACGACGATTCGTCCGAGGCGAGGAAGAGGACGGCCTGGGAGACTTCTTCCGGCCGTCCCGGCCGCCCGAGGATGGTCGTTCCCAACAGTGCCTTCGCGCCTTCCGGTGTAGCCATCAGTTCCTTGGTCATCTCGGTGTCAATCACGCCCGGGTGCACGGAGTTGACCCGAATGGCGAACTTGGCAAGATCGACCGCGGCAGCCTTGGAGAGCAGACGCACTGCGCCCTTGGAAGCCTGGTAGGCCGCGGCACTGGGTGCCCCGATGAGCCCGTAGATCGAGGAAATGTTCACAATGGAGCCCCCACCGGCTGCCTGAAGCGCAGGCGCCGCCAGCTTGCAACCCAGGAAGGTTCCCTTGGCGTTGATATCTAGGGTGCGGTCCCATTCCTCCTCATCTGTCTCGTCGAGGGGCTTGAGGATGAGGATGCCGGCATTGTTGACGAGGGCGTCCAGCTTGCCGAATTCATTCACGGCTTCGTCCAGCACACGCTGCCAGTCGTCCGACCGGGTGACATCGTGCGTGATGAAGCGCGCGGAACCCCCGGCGTCGTTGATCTCCTCTGCCACGGCCTTTCCGGCGGCTTCCCGGACGTCCGTGACGACGACCTTGGCCCCTTCTGCGGCGAGGAGCAGGGCGTGCGACCTGCCCATACCCTGGGCGGCTCCCGTGATGAGTGCAACTTTTCCTGACATGCGTCCTGCCATGGTCATTCTCCTTTGAATGCGACAACGTGGGCCCGGTTCCTCCGGGCCGAGGACCCTTCAAACGGGGTAGTCAATTCTTATGTGACGTGGATCTCACGATGGTGTGCCGATTTGGAACAGCGCATCACCGCCAGCATTCGGCGAAGGCTTCGATTGTTGCCCCCTGCGCATAAACGACGCCGTGATTTGGTATTGGATTCCTATCAGCGCGGGTGCCATCCTTGAATGAATACAGTCAGCGCAACGATGCGAGGTCACCATGCACGCTTTTGCCGTTTTCCGAGACAGCCCCGAGATCCAGGACATCGAACTGCCGGACCCGGTGCCGACGGGAACCGAAGTCCTCTTGAGGGTGATCCGCTCGGGCGTGTGCCACACGGACACCCACCTTCGTGAGGGTTCGTACGACCTGGGCAGCCGGGGAGCGTTGAAGCTCGTGGACCGGGGCGTCACTTACCCGCTGGTCATGGGGCACGAAGTCGTCGGTGTCGTCGAGAAGGTCGGGGACCTTGTACACGGGACCAAACCCGGGGACGTCAGGCTGGTCTATCCCTGGATTGGCTGCGGCACGTGCCGGGATTGCCTGGCCGGCCGCGACAACGTCTGCGCCAACGGACGCAACCTTGGAGTCACGGAGCACGGCGGCTACGCCGAGCAGATCCTGGTCCGCGACGAAAAGTACCTCGTGGACATCGAGGGCCTGGACCTCAGCTGGGCGGCGACGCTGGCGTGCTCGGGCCTGACGGCCTTCAGCGCAGTGAACAAAGTCCTCCCGCTGGGGCCGGACGAACCTGTTGTGGTGATTGGCGCCGGCGGAGTCGGGCTCACCGCCATCGCTACCCTCAGCGCGCTGGGGCACCAGGCCATCTGCGCCGTCGACATTTCGGAGCGGAATCTCCAGCTGGCCCGTGAGGTCGGCGCCAGCACAACTGTTCAATCCACCGATCAAGGTCTCAGCGCCAAGATTATCGGCGCAAACGGAGGCCCGGTAGCAGCCGTCATCGACTTCGTGAACAACAGCCAAACGGCGCCCGTAGCCTTCGACTCCCTGCGCAAGGGTGGCCAACTGGTTCAGGTAGGGCTCTTCGGCGGCGAACTGACGGTCCCGACCGCACTCATGGCCCTTAAGATGCTCACGATCCGAGGCAGTTTTGTGGGCAACCCCGAGGAGCTGAACCAGCTCGTCGCCTTGGCCAAGCAGGATGCGATTCCCCACATTCCGATCATCGACGCCGAGCTCTCCGCCGGATCTGTGGGCGAGAACCTGGACAAGCTCACGCAGGGCGGCGTCCCCGGACGCGTGGTGCTGCGCGCGGCAGACGGTGCCCAGGGCTAACCAGCCATGCAAAACCCGCGCAACGTTCCCGACGATGCCCTTCGCGCTGCCCGGGAACACCTCATCCGCCGGGGCCTCCGGGATGGGACACAGCTGGCGGAAATCGTCTCCCCGGACATCGAACACAGCTGGCGCCGCTCGATCGGCGTGGAGGCTTCGGCGCGGCCCGAGGCATTTCTGTTCGTCAATGATTTCGATCCGGACGGGATCCTGATCCGTGCGGCCAAGAGTGTGATGGACCACTGGCTGCAAAGCCTCAGCGGTATGGGCATCTCCTTGTTCCTCAGTGACCAGTCCGGCCAGATTATTGCCCGCAGGCTCGGCGACAAGGCACACGGCAACCGTTTCGACGAGGCCTATGCCGCGGAAGGGTTCAATTTTTCGGAGCGCTCGGTCGGGACCAACGGGCTCGGCACGCCCATCGAAGGACGCCAGGCCGTGTTTGTCCGGGGAGCGGAGCATTTCAACGAGGCACTGTCCCCGCTGGCCTGCGCAGGGGCGCCCATCATGCACCCCGTTACGCGCCGCGTGATAGGTTCCATTTCCTTCGCCTGCGACACCGGTTTGGACAACCCGCTCATGCTGGCCATGTCCCGGGAAGCGAGCAGCCAGATCGAACGGCGTTTGCTCGACCTCGGCAGCGCAACGGGACTCGCCTTGGGAATGTCCCAGCTGCGGTTGAGCTCCTCCAGAGCCCCGGTCATCATGCTCGATGCCCAGGCTGTGATGACCAACATTTCCGGTCTGGCGGTCATGAGTAGTGAACTGCACACCACACTGTGGGAGCAGCTGCGCGGTCTCGAGTGGACCGGCGCCAAACAAACCATCGAGATACCGTCCCTGAATGTGGACGCCACCGTCCAGCGGATCGACGATTCCGGCGGGAGTTCTGCCTTCGCGTTGGAGCTCTCACGCATACCTGATGCCGCGAGCATTCCGCGGAAGGTCGATGCCGATTTGCCCGGCACCGACTCTTCGGGTGTAGGGGCTGCGTTTCCGCACGTTATACGCACTGCCTTTGACCGGGCGGGCCAGGGACCCGGGGCGATCGCCGTGTGCGGGCAGGGCGGCTCCGGCAAGCTTCATCACACGCTCGCCTGGCTCAACGGACAGGACTCCGGTCCGGGTCCGTTGATCCTCGATGCCTGCCTCCTACCGGAAGAAAAGGATGCCAGCTGGTTCCAGACCGCCAGTGAAGCCATCGCAGACGGTCGAAGCGTTATCCTGCGGCATCTTGAGGATCTGCCCCGGAGCGAGTTGAACAGGCTCAAGGCCCTGGACGCGGCGGTGCGCCAGCAGCCGGCGCACCCTCCGGCAGGCCAAGACCCGGCAGCTCCTTCTCCGGCCCGGCTGGTTCTGACCATGAATCCCGAGGCGTGCCCGGACTTCGTCTCGGACGTCGTCTCACAAATCGCTGCGCGTGTGACTGTGCCAACGCTGTCCGAAACCAAGGAACGTATCCCCGTGCTGGCTGCGCATTTCCTGGATGCGGCCGCGCCAGCCGACAGATCCACGCTCTCCGCGGTCGCGCTGCAGGGGCTCATGCGCTGGCGGTGGCCGGGGAACGTCGCAGAACTGCGCGCAACCCTCGAGTCGCTGGGGCGTGCCCATCCCGGTCGCGTGCTGCAGGCCAATGACCTCCCGGAACATCTCAGGAACACAGGCAGGCGCACCCTGTCCAAACTCGAATCCCTGGAGCGCGACGCGATCGTTGCCGCCCTGGAACAGAGCGGGGGGAACCGCTCTGTCGCTGCGGAAGCCCTGGGAATGGGCCGAACCACCCTTTATCGGAAACTCCGTGCCCTGGGCATCGAGACGCCGGAGTTCATGGCCCCCTGACCGGGTCAAAGACAACCGTCAAGACGCCGCCTTAGTTCGGCGCCCGTCATCCGGGTTCGGGTCAGCCGGCGCCGGGCAGGATCCGCTCGGCCAGCTCCAGTACTGCCCGCAGGGCAGGGCTGGAATGGTCCCGGCGCCAGGCCATCCGCAGCTCCACCGGAATCGTTTTGTCCATGACCTTCACGAAACGCACGTGGGGGTCCGTGACCGCCTCGGCCACCGAGGACAGCGTGAGCGTGCAGCCTACCTCCGCCCCGACCAAGGAGAGAGCAGTCCAGGAATCCGGGACCACCTGAACGATGTCCAGCTCGAACCCGGCGGCGTGCGTTAGTCGCCGGAGCCTGTCGTTCAGCACCGCCCCGGCATGAGGCGGCAGTGAAACGAAGGTGTCGCCGCGGAAGTCAGCCATCCGGGCTTCACCGGCGCCGGCAAGGCGGTGGCTCGCGGGGACGGCGACCACGAGGTCCTCCGCTGCAAGCAGGCGCGTTTCAATCCCGGCAGCAATGTAGTCCCAACGACCGAGGGCGATGTCCACGTCGCCACTGACCACACGGTCCATGGCAGGTTGGGCAAAGTTCTGACTGAAGAGCTCGATCTGGATGCCCGGGTGGTCGCGCCGGACCTCTCTGGCGAGCCGGCCCACCAGGGTATGGGTGGAGGCGCCGGCATAGGCGACCCGGACGCGCCCGACTTCTCCTTTGTCTGCCGCGTGGACCGCGATGCTCGCCCGGCGGGTGGCATCGATGATGTCCGTTGCCGGCCCGATGAACGCCTCTCCGGCGCCGGTCAGCTTGACGCTGCGGGTACTTCGGTCGAACAGACGGGTTCCCAGCTCCCGTTCCAGCTGCTGGATGCTGCGGCTGACCGGAGGCTGGGCCATGTGCAGCTTCTCCGCTGCGCGGCCAAAGTGCAGCTCTTCTGCAACCGCCAGGAAAGCGCGGATCTGTTGGATCTCCATGCAAGTGATTATTGCACCTGGCGCAACAAAAAGGCCATCAATAAGTATTGGACGGATAGCAATGCTGTCGGTCATGGTTGAGGGAGAGAACCCTATGCAAGGAGCCTTTTGATGGACAGCCAACACTCCGCCACCTCTGAGACGTCGGCATTCGGCCGCGGTGCAGGCGGCCCGCTCAGCGGCATCGTGATCGCCGATTTCGGCAGGGTGCTGGCCGGACCGTACTGCACTATGCTCTTGGCAGATCTCGGGGCAACTGTGATCAAGATTGAGAGCCCGGCCGGGGACGAGACCCGGGCATGGAAACCGCCCACCCGCGGCGATGACTCAACGTATTTCCTGTCGATCAACCGCAACAAGACCTCCATCAAACTCGACCTTCGGGATCCGGACGACCGCAGGACGGCGCAGCGCATCGCGGAACGGGCCGACGTCGTCGTCGAAAACTTCAAGCCAGGAGACTTGGTGCGCTACGGCCTGGACTACGACACAGTCGCGGCTACCAACAAGGACGTTGTCTACGCCTCGATCACGGGCTTCGGGACCGCCGGGGGTGCCCAACTCCCAGGCTACGACCTACTCATCCAGGCGCTGTCCGGACTGATGGACCTCACCGGGGCGCCGGACACAGGGCCCTTCCGTTCCGGAGTTGCGGTGTTCGACGTCATCACCGGACTTCACGCCTGCATCGGTATCCTCGCCGCACTCCGGCACCGGGATCGCATCGGAGAAGGCCAACTGGTGGAAATGAACCTGATGTCCTCTGCCCTCTCCGGCATGGTGAACCAGACGGCCGCCGTCGTGCTGGGCGGGACCGTTCCCGTCCGGCTGGGAAACGAACATCCGAGCATCTACCCTTACGAGCCTTTCGACACCGGCGACGGGAAGCTGGTGATCGCGATCGGCAACGACTCCCAGTTCCGCACCTTCTGCGCCGCGATCGGCCGGCCGGCGCTTGCCACAGATCCGCGTTTCGAAAAGGCTCCGCTCCGCAGCGCCAACCGCACCGAACTGCGGCCGCTCCTGGTGGAGTGCCTCTCGGCCCGGACCGCTTCGGAGTGGTTCGACATATTTACCGAAGCGAAGCTCCCCTGCGCACCGATCCAGGATCTGCGTGCCGGGATCGAATTCGCCGAACGGATCGGGCTGGAGCCTGTCGTGACCGTGGGGCACGGAAAGAGTGCTCAGCCCGGGGTGCGCAACCCCATCCGGCTGTCCAAGACCCCGGTGAGCTACGACCTCACGCCGCCCGATCTCGACAGCGGCGCGGAGCTGGTGCGCGCCTGGCTCGGCGACGACGAGAACCAATTGGCCGGCGTCTTTGCCGGCACTCCCACCCGATCCCACGAGGAGCACTGATGACCACCGCAACGGACGTTTCCGTCAATTCCGACTTCTACGCACTGGACGACTACCTCAATGACACCGACCGTGCGCTGATCGCCAGCGTCCGGTCCTTTGTCGAAAAGGACGTCAAGCCCATCATCAACGAATACTGGGAGAAGGCGGACTTCCCGTATCAGTTGGTGCCAAAGTTCGCAGGGCTGGGAATCATCGGCACAGCCATCCAGGGCTATGGCTGCCCCGGGCTGACCCGGCTGCAGACCGGCCTCGTCGCGATGGAACTCTCGCGAGGTGACGGCAGCATCAACACCTTTAACGCGGTCCACTCCGGGCTGGCGATGGGCACCATCAACCTCCTCGGCAGCGACGAGCAGAAGCAGCGCTGGCTGCCTGCCATGGCAAGGCTGGAGAAGCTGGGCGCGTTCGCGCTGACCGAACCGGACCACGGCTCCGACTCCGTCGCCCTGGAAACCTCCGCCCGGCTCGACGGCGAGCACTACGTCATCAACGGATCCAAACGCTGGATCGGGCTGGGCCACGTGGCGGACCTCGTCATCATCTGGGCCCGGGACACAACCGACCAAAAGGTGAAGGCCTTCGTCCTGGAAAAGAACGACGACGGCAGCTATCCCGCCGGATACAGTGCCGAGGCCATCACGGGAAAGATGGCCAAGCGGGCGATCCAGCAGGCGCAGATCGAGATCGACGGTCTGCGGATCCCCGCCGGAAACCTGCTGGCCAAGTCGAAGTCCTTCCGCGACGTCGGAGCGGTACTCAACACCACCCGCAGCACTGTGGCTTGGGAATCGCTGGGCCACGCCACCGCCGCCTATGAGATGGCGGTCCAGTACGCCCGGGAACGCGTGCAGTTCGGCAAGCCGATTGCCAGCTACCAGCTGGTGCAGAACAAGCTTGCCAACATGCTTGCGGACCTCACGGCCATGCAGCTGATCTGCTTCCGTACCGCGGCACTTCAGGACGAGGGCCGGCTCAGCAACGAACAGGCTTCCCTGGCCAAGATGTTCACCGGGGACAAAGCGCGGACGCTGTGCCGGGATGCGCGTGACATGTTTGGCGGGAACGGGATCCTGCTGGAACACCACGTGGCACGCCACCTGACCGACATGGAAGTGGTCCATACCTATGAAGGGACGGATTCCATCCAATCCCTGATCCTGGGCCGTGAGATCACCGGCATCTCAGCCTTCTCCTGACGAAACCGACGCCGGCAGGGTTAGGTACCAGTTCCGGCCCCCCTCCATAGGGAACTGCTGCACTAAGAAGCACGGCCATCCGACAGGGTGGCCGTGCTTTCGTATGGGGACCGGGCTGCGGAAATCGGGCACATTTCTGACACGGAGTCAGGCGCGGGCTGCCGGCCGGCGATCAGCGCGCGCAGCTGGCGGTCGGACCTTACAGTCCGTACCGACGGATTCTCTCGTAGAGCGTCCCGCGTGCGATGCGAAGTTGCTCTGCAGCGTCGGATTTGTTTCCGCGGCACTCCCTTAGCACCGATGCGATGATCTCCCGCTCGGCCAGCTCCAGCTGGCTCAGCTCGGGCAGGACTACCGTCCGGGGCCCGGCGTCGGAACCTTTCACGTGCGAGCCAGCAAGGCTTGCGACACTCAGACGGCTGAGCACCAATGAGCAGCCCTCCGCGGTCCTGGGAGGCATCACGGGCACGATCTGCGCACGAACGCCGGTGGGCAGGACAAACTCTTTGGTGAAGGGTCCTGCCTCTTCGACGTAGTGCCACAGCTGTTCTCGATCAAACGACAGGCCGCCGAGACCATCCTCGGCGATCATGGTGTAACGGTCCAGTGTAATGACGGCCGCGCCCGTTCCAGCTTTCACGCGCAAATGCGCATCAAGAAGCCGCTGATGGCGGGCGCGGGACAGGCGGGTCAGCGAATCCTGAATGCCGGTCAGCAGCATGTTGAGCGCAATCTTCAGATGCGGGTTCGGCTCGCCGGCAAGGCACGTAACGTTGACGGCGCCGAGAAGTTTTCGCGTAATTGGGTGCAGGACCGGGCTCGCTGCGCAGACGAGGTTGTGCATGCGCTCATCCAGGTGGTCGGTGCCTCGAACAACGGTGGAGGAGCGGGTCGCAAGCGCGACACCCACTCCATTCGTGCCCGCGGAACTCTGGGCCAGGTCGGCGCCCTCCGTTACATCTGCGCGCGCAAGGTGACGACGCAGGCTCGGAGCAGCTGCCCACTCGTAGGTCACCCTTCCATCAGCGTCAGTAATGGCCAGCCAAGTCGTAGTCCCTTCAAGTGCCTCCTGCGTCGAGGAGATGGCTCTTCGCGCTACTTTCAGGAGAGACAACTGCTCCTCGGCCGAATCCGACATCTTGTTGTTCCTCCGCGTCATTGCGTTTGATGGCATGGTCCAGCCGGGCGCGAGCAACTCCGCTTCACAGGCTGAACTGGTGCCGGTCAATTTGACTGTCCCCTGTCGACGTCATGAGCGGCATCCTTCAAGTGTGACATAACCCACAATCAGGTTCGGCCCCACGGCCAAATTGTTCAAACATTGGACACTTTGACCCACCAACACTTTGCTGAAACCCCACCCTGGCGGGTGGTTCGCGGAGTTGAGGGGCAGGGACACCACGGTCGGCAGCCCTCCTTGGTGCCCGAACGAGCGAACGGGCTAAAGGACCGATGGAATCGGCGAAGTCTGATTCGCGGACCAATGTTCAAGTTCTGTACAGGGCACGGATTCAGGTGCTAGTCCGCGCAAGAATCCTAGAACTCGGGTTTGTCCTGCGACCAGGTCAGGAACGGGTCCGGCTCGGTCGCACCTGATTCCGTGGAGCATCTCCACGAATCGCCGATGAGGAAAATCCTGACGCTCTGCGTTATTCCTGGCGTTCAAGCCCGCTTACTCACTCTATTCAAAGGAGCATAGACACATGCATTTTTCGTATGCCCGCGCATGGCGAAAGATCGCCGTTGCGGTCCTCGCTACCGGCCTTCTCACCTCTACCGCTGCATGCAGCACCAGCTCCAGCGCCGCCCCGGGCGCCCCTGCCGCGTCCCAAGGCAAAGGCACCGGCAGCACGGATGGCGGCGGCGCTCTCCTCAAGGTCTTCATGCCGTCGACCTCAAACGTCTACCTGGCGGCCGCCTCGCAGTCCATCAAGGACGAGGCGAAAGCCCTCAACTACACCGTCAACATTGTCGAGAACAACTGGGACCAGACCGAGCAGGACCAGCAGGTCCAGGAATGGCTTGCCACCGGTGAGCGTGCGGCCGCGGTGCTGATGTGGCCGGCTGGCGCCGCCGCTGCAACGAACTCGATTCGGCTGCTGTCCGCGCAGGCACCAGTCATCCAGTTCAACAACCTGGTCACGCCGGAAGCGACCAAGTACGTGACCGCATACGCGGGGGTCTCGGACACGGGCATCGGCAGGGAAGCCGGAGCCAACGCGCTCGCCGCCGTCGAGAAGCTCAAGGCTGAAGGGGCCAAGTTCCACGGTCCCGACGGCAAGCCCAACGTCGTCGAGATCCGGTTCACTGCCGGGTACGCGGCCGGTGACGACCGGGAGAAAGCCTTCGCAGAAGCCACCCCGGGCGCGTTCAACATGCTCGCTGTCGAACCCACCCCGACCGTTGACGCGCAGGGCGGCTTCAAAGCAGCCAGCCAGGTCATTCCGCGGTTCCTCGGACAGGGCATCGACATCGTCTACGCACACAGTAACGACGTGGCAAACGGTGTGGTGCAGGCGCTGGAGCAGAACGGGCTGAAGCCGGGTAAGGACGTCATCCTGATCACCGGAACTTCCTCTGGCGACATGACCAACCTGCGCAGCGGCAAGATCTGGTCCGCCACCCTGCAGTCCCCGGTGATCGAGGGAGCACTAGTGGTCCGGACCGCCGCGCAATACATCGCCACCGGCCAGGTGCAGTCCGGCGACGTCACCATCGAATCGTCGGCGACCAAGCCTGAACTCAAGGTCGAGGCCCCCCACACGGCCACGTACATGATGAATCCCCAAGTGACGGCCGAGAACAATGCCTCCTTCGACATCTGGGGCCTCTCGTTCGACAAGCTGATGGGCAAATAGGACCCCTTAACTGGAGTCCGCCCCCAATCGCGGAGCCTCGGATACGTCCCACCACCGGAGCTGTCCGAGGCTCCGCACCCATCTCGTGCGCGCCCCGTGCGCCACACATTGCAAACCTAGGAGAAACGAATGACTGGAAGCACTCCCCTTCGCCTTGAGGCGAGCGGCATCTTCAAGTCTTACGGGGCAGTGAACGCCCTCTCGGACGTGCATTTCGAACTCCGGGCCGGCGAGGTCATGGCCCTCTTGGGTGAGAACGGCGCCGGCAAAAGCACAATCGTCAAGGTCATCTCAGGCCTCGTCTCACCCGACAGGGGTTCCATCGAAATCGACGGAACCCCGACAAATATCTCCAGCGTCTCGCTGTCACAGGCGGCCGGGATCGCCGTCGTCCAGCAGGAGTTCAGCACAGTCGGAACCATGACCGTGGCCCAGAACCTCGTGCTCGGCCAGCAGGGCACGCCCTGGTGGTGGAGCCCCCGCAGACTAAACGAAAACGCCGTCGCGATCCTTGAGCGCGTCGGGCTCGCCGGCCTGAACCCTTCCACGCCGGTCGAGGAACTCTCCGTTGCGGAGATGCAACTTCTGGAGATCGCGCGCGTGCTGGCCAGGGACGCCAAGGTCATCATCTTCGACGAACCGACCGCAGCCCTCTCGGACGCTGAGATCGTCCGCGTACTCGATGCCGTCAAGCGTCTCGCATCGGAGGGGCGGAGCGTCGTCTATGTCACCCACAGGCTGGGTGAGGTTTTCGAGATTGCTGACCGCGTCACCGTCTTCCGCAACGGCAAGAGCGAGGCCCCTCTGGAGGTCAAAGAGCTCGACGTCGAGACGATCGTCGCCAAGATGATCGGCCGGGAGCTGGGCCACCTCTATCCGGGCAAATCCGCGGCGGTCGGTGAAGTCGTGCTGGAGACACGCGGGCTCCGCATTCCCGAGCTCCGTTCCGAGATCAACCTGACCCTCCGACGCGGTGAGATCCTGGGCCTGACCGGGCAGCTCGGCTCGGGAACAGCGGAACTGATGGAGGCACTTGCCGGCGTCGGCGAGATCGTCTCCGGGGAAGTTCTCGTGGACAGCCAGACGCTTAACACCCGCGGCAGGCAGAACGGAATTTCGGCCGGCGTTGCGTACTGCTCCGCAGACCGGAAAAAGGACGGAATCTTCGCGAGAGTCCCGATCCGCCGGAACCTGTCATCGCCCTGGCTGCACCGGCTGTCCGCCGTAGGGTTCGTCAGCGCCCGCCAGGAAGCCGACGAGACAAACCGCTACGCCTCGCACTTCGCCATCGACGTCAAACGCATGAACTCGAACGTGGGAACGCTTTCGGGCGGGAACCAGCAAAAGGTGGCCCTGGGCAAATGGCTCGGAATCAACCCCCGCGTCCTCCTCGTTGAGGAGCCCACCCGCGGCGTGGATATCGGTGCGCGCGCCGATATCTACGCCCAGCTTCGGCGCCTCAGCGACTCTGGGGTAGGCGTGATCGTCAGCTCCTCGGACACCAACGAAATCCTGGGCCTCTCCGACACGATCGCCACCTACTTCCGCGGCGAACAAACATCTATCCGACCCGCAGGCGAGTGGACCGAATCCGCCCTCGTCCGCGAAGTAATGCACCGTGAGGATGCGAATCATGACTAGTACAGCAAGCATTGCCGCCAACTTCACCGCCCGACCACCCAGAGGCAGCGTCATCCGCTTCGTCAACAGCTACACCCTCCCGCTGCTCCTGGCGGCGGTGTTCATCGCGTCCGCCATCAGCACGCCCGATTTCGCCACCTTTGCGAATATTCGCGCGATCCTGATCAATACCTCCATCGTCGGAATCATCGCTGTCTCGATGACTGCGATCACGATCTCCGGCAATTTCTTCTCACTCGGCATCGCGTCCTCCACCGTGCTCGCCGGCATTGTGTTCCTGGCGGTGTCCGGCCTGACCGGATCGGCGCTGGCCGGGCTCGGCGCCGCCGTCGCGCTCTCGGTGACGCTGGGGATCATGCAGGGCCTCATCGTCGGCGCCGGACTCAACCCCGTCATCACCACCCTCGCCGTGGGCTCGGTCATCTATGGCCTGGTGGCGATCGCTACCAAGGGCGCCGTGGTCACCGCGGGCAGTGTGGACGTGGCATGGCTGGCAACGTGGAACTTCCTGGAAATCCCGCTGCCTGTCTACATCTTCGTGCTCTTCACGGCCATTGCCTGGTTCCTCACCGAACACACGCTGATCGGGCGCAACATCCACCTCCTGGGCGCCAACCGCGCCACCGCCAGGAACAGTGGCATCTCTCCCCAAGCCACCACGATCTGGGCCTTCATCGCATTTGGGGTTGGCCTCGGAGTCGCCGGCGCCCTCAACGCCTCACAGCTGCATCAGATGCAGGCCAATGACCTTGCCGGACTCACCATGGACGTTATCGCGGCGGTTCTGGTCGGAGGCACCGCCGTATCCGGCGGCGAAGGATCCCCCACCCGGTCCGCGCTCGGCGCGCTGCTTATCGTGGCCCTGGGAAATATCATGCTCCTGCACGGCCTCGACAACGGCTGGCGCGTCTTTCTCGTTGGAGGCATCGTCGTGGTGCTCGTGGTAGTTCTTCACGTTCTCAGAAAGGTCAGTACACGATGAATGCAGCCAAGGAATTCTTCCTTAAGTACTCGCTCCAAATAGTCGTCCTCCTGCTGGTCGTCGGCATCATGGTGATGGTCTCACCCGGCTTTCGCGGGGAAGCTGCCCTGTTCTCGTCGCTCGAACGACTCATCCCGCTCGGTGTCATCGCGGCCGGACTGGCGGTGACGATGATCGCTGGCGAGTTCGATCTTTCCGTCGCCTCAATGGCCGCATTTGCAGGGGCGATCGCCGTGCAGCTCGGAGGCCTCGGCCTGATAGCGAGCATCCTCATCGCCACAGTCGTGGGAGTGCTGCTCGGCTCGCTCCAAGGCTGGGTGATTGCACGGCTGGGTATCAGCTCGCTCGTGTTCACGGTTGGAACGCTGATCCTGCTCCGCGGCGCCACCTGGTTGGCGACCGATGGCGTCCCGGTCACCCTCACCGACTACAGGCTGAGCGATGCGCTCATGGTCCGGATCTGGGTCTTCACGCCTCTGTCGCTCACAACGATCGCCGTGCTCGCCGTTCTGGGCATCTTCCTGTCGCGGACACGGTGGGGCCGCGAGATCTCATCGATCGGCGGAGCCCGGCAGGAAGCGGTCGCCTCGGGAGTCAAGCTCAGGTCGCGCCTGGTGCTCGCCTTCGCCATTTCCGGTGGATGCGGCGCCCTGGCCGGGGCACTGTCGTCGTTCCGTGGCGGGTCTGCGACGCCGGACGGACTGGCAAACATGCTCCTTCTGGCGCTGGCGGCAGTTCTCATCGGCGGAATCAGCCTCACCGGAGGGCGCGGCGGCATGATCAACGTCGCGTTCGGCATCGCCATCACCGCGGTCCTCGCTGCGGGAATGTCTTCCATCGGTGTCAAGGCCTTCGTGACCGAACTGTTCACGGGCGTCCTCCTTCTGGTCGTGATCCTCTTGGAGTTCGCCATCTCGAAGGCGATCGCCTATAGGGCATCCACGCAGAGGCGCCTGCCACACCTGGCTGTCGCCTGAGAACTTCACTGACCTCGGGCAGTTGATTCCGGCGGCGCCTCCGATTCTGCAGGCGGCGTCGCCGGGTCATTGCAATGACCCGGCGATAGACCTTTGATGGAAGTCCGGTTGTGTGTGCGGTACCTGTGGGGAAGGGGCCCTGGGATCTGTCGCCATGGGATCTATATTGTTACCGCTCAACCCATAGGCATGGCCCGTCGATTCCGGCGCTGAGGATTTTGAGACCGCCCCGGGTGACGCTGTCGTCGGTCCGGGGCACCAATCTGGGGACGAGGGCTTCGAGCCTGAACCAGGCGAGCCGCATCCGGCCTCACGACCTGCTGCCTGAGGGCTTCGAGTAGAGCGACATTCCCTAGTCGAAGCGCGCGCAGATGGAGTGGTATCCCGCTGCGTGCCCCAGGAACCCGCACCCACGTTTACCGCGGTTGTCGCGGGCATCCAGGGATCCGCGGAGCCGAATGCGGCGGGGGGCTGGTCCGTGACGGCAGCCGGTCTTCAAGGCTGGGTTGCCCAGCCCGGCCGGCGCTGCACTGGGCAAGGGATGCCTCGCCAGAGTCTGTATCTGGGGAAGTCTCAATGCCGACGACAGGGGCTGCTGACGACCGTGGCCCGGTCGCGGCGGGCAAACGCGACCGGGCCACAGGCACAGCTATGGACAATAATGTGCCACCCGCTGTGCCCTGGCTTAAGGGTTCACGAACCCGGGACCATCGGGTGGCACGGCGCTCAGTCGGTTACACGAGGACCATGCCGCCGTCGATCATGATGGTCTGGCCTGTCATGTAGTCGGAGTCCGAGGAAGCGAGGAAGAGCGCCGTGCCCACCACGTCCTCAGGGACACCTTTGCGACCGATCAGGTTCGCTCCGGAAAACGACTCGAAGGCCTCGCCGGGACGGGATGAATCGCCCATGTCCATGAGGTCCAGGTCCAGCTTCTTCCACAGCGGGGTGTCCACGACACCGGGGGCAAAGGCATTGGATGTGATCTTGTGCTTCGCGAGTGCGTGGGCGGCTGATTGGTTCAGAGCGGTCACCGCGAACTTGCTCGCGCAGTAGGACGCGAAGTTCGGGTAGCCCTGACGGCCTGCGATGGAGGACGTGACGATGAGCTTGCCGCCGTCGCCCTGCTTGATCATCTGCTTGGCAGCCTCCTGCTGGCAGATAAGGGTTCCCAAGGCGTTCACGTCGAGCGTGCTGCGGAAGTTCTCTTCGGTGGTCTCGAGGAAGTGTGTCGGCTTGATAATGCCCGCGATGGCGAACATGCAGTCAAGCCGGCCGAACGACTCCACGCTGGTTTTAACGGCCATCGCGACGTCGGTTCGGTTGACGACGTTACCGGAAACGGCGACAGCTCTGCCGCCGGTGGCGGTGATCTCGTCCTGGACACTTTTTGCTGCGTCGAGGTTTAGATCGAGTAGTGTGACGCTCGCTCCCTCGCCTGCCAGCGCGAGGGCGATAACGCGACCCATACCGCTGCCGGCACCTGTAACTAGGATGCTGCGATCCTCTACACGACGTGACATGTTGTCTCCTATAGCTCTTGTGGGAGTACTTAGAGCAGATGTGCGGAGACCGACCGGGCCGCGTTGGGGCTGCCCTGCGCTGGCAAGTCCAAGGCCGGAGCCTTGACCCTTTCACAGCGCCACTAGTCAGCCGCGCACCGTCTGCCTCCCGGCGTTCATCTGTAATCACCCATCAGCTCGTCGGTGAGCCGGGGGATGTCCCGCGATTGCGGCACTTCCTCATCCTGCAAGACGCTTCCTTGCTGAAGACCGAAGTGTTCAAACCTTGCACACACCTTTTGGTAGCCCGCTCGGCCCGTCTCCCCAAACTTGCACGGAAAGCTGGCCCCACGTCGGGCAGCAACAATTGTTGCACTTCCGGCGCGCAAATAGGTTTCCAGTGATACCTTTTACTCAATAATGAAAATGGTGGGAAAACGAGAAGAGCGAGCTGAACATGGACGTTGGCCAGCTGAGGGCTTTCCTTGCCGTGGCACAGGAACTCCATTTCGGGCGGGCTGCCGAACGCCTAAACATGACCCAGCCGCCCCTGAGTCGGATCATCAAACAGCTCGAAACTGAACTCGGAACGCGCCTGCTGGACCGCAACACCCGTTCCGTGAAGCTCACGTCCAGTGGGCAGGCGTTGGTCGCCCCTGTCACCGAGGTTTTCGAGGCCCTTCGCCGAGCCGAGGAGGCCGTCCGGTCCGCCGACAACGGCGAGGCCGGAATGGTGCGAATTGCTTTTGCTGGCGTCTCTACCCACCAACTGGTGGCCCGACTCGCCAGGCAGGTGAAGTCCAACAGGCCAAGGATCCAGCTGGAGCTGTCCAGCCAGAATTTCGCCCAGCCTGCGATGAAAAAACTGGTGCAAGGGGAGACGGACATCGCGCTGGGACGATGGGACGTCATCCCGGCAGAGGTGTCCTCTCGTGTGGTCATGCGGGACTCCCTCGTGGTGGCAATGCCCGACACTCATCCGCTTGCCGGCTCACGCCGGATCGCAATGGGGCGGCTTGCCGCTGAGGCCTTCATATCGCTGACGCCTTTCGAGGGCGCCGTCCTGCCAGATCGGCTTCGGCGGCTAGCCCATGCCAACGGTTTTGTCGCCGACATCGTTCAGGTGGCCCCTGACACGCAGACCGCACTGGCGCTGGTAAGCGCCGAAGTCGGGTGCCATCTAACATTGGCGTCTGTCGCGCGGAATGCGACAGATCCGCATGTTGTGTTCATTCCGCTCGAGGACTCCACCGCCGATGTCGACCTCAGGGCAGCATGGCGCCGCAACGATACAAGTCCGGCACTACAGGCTGTGCTGGAAGAAGTCATCAGCCTCGACGGCGACACCACGGCCTGATGCATTCCGCCGGGCAGGGGCCATCGGAATCAGATCGACCCTTCTCCCGTATCGAGGCCAAGCTGGCGCAGCCGCCGATACAGTGTGGACCTCCCCATACCCAGCAGGGCCGCGGCCTCCGATTTGTTACCTCCGGCGGCGTCGAGTGCCCTGATGATGGCCCCGCGCTCCGCCGTCTCCATCATGCTCATGTGACGTCGCGGGGGCGCCTGCTGCAGATGTTTCGGCAAATGCCGACGTTCGATGACCGAGCCTTTCGCATCCCCAATCAGGGCGGCTACAGTGTCGGCAAGTTCGGCGACATTGCCGGGCCAGTTCCACTGGACCATGGACTGCAGGGCAGCCGGGGAGATGGTGTGCCGCGATTCCGGGTCAACCACGTTGAGGATGGCCTTGACCAGGCCGGGGATCCTTTCCGGGGTCCGGGCCAGTGCATCGATACGCTCCTCGGTTCCGGTGGTGTCAACAAAAGCCCGAACGGCTGGCGCAGCGTCATCTCGCGAGGACGTCAGCAGAAGGCTGCTTGCGCGCTGCCCATCGGACCTGGCTTGCCGGTGTCGCTCGACGACAGCGGCCAAGTCCCCAACTTCGTTTTCAGCGAGGTCCTCGATCCGCCGGATCAGCACGTCGGTACCGCCTGCCAGGAGGTCCTCGATGGCCCTCCACGGAGTAGCCGCCCCGGCGGACAGGACAAATACTTCACAACGCGCCGTACTTCCCCACTCCGTACGCAGCCTCCCGGCGACCGTCGCGCGTCCAGAACCACGCGGTCCATCTACCAGGACAACGGCCGGAGCAGTCTTGCTCGGTGCCGGCGCGCCTTTGCCCTCAAGCCGTGCCCCAGAAGGCAAGGCCAGCCCAGACGGGTTGTCGGACGCGTTGCTCAGATCGGAGAAGTGCACCACGTAGTGCTCACGCGGCCCGTCCACCACCCTCCGGGCCGTGACCTCGATGGAGGTTGCCTCCAATTCACGACGCAGTGTGTTGCTGGATGACCAGTCGTGGGATTTGAGCACTTCCCAGAGCATGACATGCGACGCGACACTGACGTAGGGCAGACCCGGCGTGTTAGCCAGGATGGACTCTCGATCCATCACCACCGTAGGACGCTGTGAGCTGCTGAAACGCATAAAGGACATCGCAAGTGCGAGATCCTGGGGCCGGGAGGACGCCCGGAATCTCTCCTCAATCTGCTGGCTGATCTCCCGCGTCAGCGACAGCATGATCGGGCTGGCAGCCTCGAGCGGGCCGCCCAGCGAGACTGAGCCAACGACCAGACCGGCCGGTGTATAGACGGGCGCAGCCGCACACGCCAGGGCGGTCAAGGCGTCGTTGTAGTGCTGGCTCCCCTTGACGAAAACCGGGCGCTTCTCGACCATGGACGTGCCCAAGCCGTTCGTGCCAATGGATTCCTCGGAGTAGTCGAAGCCCTCCGCCGCGTGCATGCTGTCGAGGCGCCGTCGCTCACTGTTGTCACTCGTTCGCCGGGCAACGATGCTGCCGCCCCGGTCGCTGAGGAAGAGTGTGGTCCCAGTGTCAGCCAGCTGGTGTTGCCAACGATCGAGCACAGGAACTGCAGCCCGGCACAGCAGAGAGTCCGTATCCACGTCTTGAAAACGTTGAGACGGGACCGAGCTTTCGACGGCGCTGCTGAGCGACCGGCGCCAACTGCGCACGATCAGGTCCGGCACCGCATCGTTGGCCCCATAGGTTCCAGTGAGGCCAACGCGAATCAGCTGCTCCCGCGCTTCCCGCACCGGATCGGACATATCTGCCCCTTTGCAATGTCATCCGCCAACCCGGATGTCGGCCAATCAGCACTCGTCAGCACTCGCGATTAGTGCTGAGAGGGTATCAATCGCGGAATCTCGGGTCGAACGGAAGTGTCCCAAATCGAGACACCGCGTCCTTGTTGTGCCACCACAGACTGGTAACTACAAAGTGAATTATCTCACAGAGCCCAATTAGTCGGAGGAAATGACATCATGGACAACGCCGTCCCCGAGAAGATCTACCAGCTCGACGCACTCGTCGTCGGAGCAGGCTTCGGTGGCATCTACATGCTGCACAAGCTGCGCAACGAACTCGGTCTCAACGCCGTCGCCATTGACCGCGCAGGAGGCGTAGGCGGGACCTGGTACTGGAACAAGTACCCCGGCGCCCTGTCGGACTCGGAGAGCTTCGTCTACCAGTACTCGTTCGATCGGGAGCTCTACAAGCAGACTCCGTGGAACACCAAATATGTGCCCCAGCGCCAGATTCTGGCGTACTTGAATGGCGTCGTGGACCGGTACAACCTCCGCGAACACGTTGAGCTTGAAACCGGCATGACTGACGCTGAATTCGACGAAGCAGCCGGCATCTGGAAGGTGCGGACAGACAAGGGTGTCACGTTCCAGTCCCGGTTCCTCGTCACGGGTCTCGGACTGCTCTCCGCGACAAACCTGCCCAAATTCCCCGGGATGGAATCATTTCAGGGCCGCCTGGTGCACACCGGCGCCTGGCCCGAGGACCTGGATCTGGCCGGCAAGCGTGTCGGCGTGATCGGCAATGGTTCCACCGGCAACCAGGTGATCACGGCCACCGCACCCATCGCTGCCCACTTGACCTCGTTCCAGCGCACCCCGCAGTACAGCGTGCCTGCCGGCAACCGCGAACTTACGTTGCAGGAACAGCAGGGGCACCGGGACAACTTTGAGGCCAACTGGGACCAGGTCCGGAACTCTTCCGTCGCCATGGGCTTCGTAGAGAGCGCCGTTCCGACGTTCAGCGTCACCCCGGAAGAGCGCGAACGCATCTACCAGCAGACCTGGGAGGAAGGCGGAGGGTTCCGCTTCATGTTCGAGACCTTCTCTGATATCGCCACTGACCCGGAAGCCAACGAAGAGGCGGCGAAGTTCATCCGCCGGAAGATCGCCGATATCGTGAAGGACCCTGAGACCCGCCGAAAACTGACGCCGACGGACCTCTACGCCCGCAGGCCGCTGTGCGATTCGGGTTACTACGAAACGTTCAACCGCCCAAACGTCTCCCTCGTGAACGTCAAAGAGAACCCGATCGAGCAGGTGACGGAGCAAGGCATCGTCACAGCTGACGGAACCCTGCACGAACTTGACGTTCTCATCTGCGCCACCGGCTTCGACGCTGTGGACGGCAACTACGTCCGAGTCAATATTCGTGGCCGGGACGGCGAAACGCTGAAGGAACACTGGGCAGGCGGCCCGACCAGCTATCTCGGCATGGCAACCAGTGGCTTCCCGAACATGTTCATGATCCTCGGCCCCAACGGCCCCTTCACCAACCTTCCGCCCTCGATCGAGGCTCAGGTCGAGTGGATCAGCGAAACTATCGGCCATGTGTCGAGCTCCGGTACCGGCTGGATCGAAGCCAAGGCCGACACTGAGGCTGACTGGACAGAGACCTGCTCGGACATCGCCCATCAGACCCTCTTCCCCCAGGCCGCTTCGTGGATTTTCGGGGCGAACATCCCGGGCAAGAAGCGGACCGTGATGTTCTACCTCGGCGGCATCAAGCAGTACCGTTCCATCCTCGCCGACGAAGCCTCGAACAAGTACCCGAATTTCATGACCGACAGCAAAGCGCTGACGCCTGCCTGATCGGCACTGCTGGGAGAGCCCGGGACGGACAGCGGTCACGCCGCCCGTCCCGGGCTGTCCTGCGAGTTGGCGAACGCGATTCTGATCCGCATCATCTGATGCCCCCATACAACTAGGAGGCGCCATGCGCGCAGCGGTTTATTACGGCAAGAACAAACTTGAGATCCGGGACGTTCCGGAACCGTCTCCCGGCGAAGGCCAGGTGAAGATCAAGGTCAGCCGGAACGGAATCTGCGGTACCGACCTTCATGAGTACTACGACGGCCCGATCTTCATTCCTCCGACCGATCCGCACCCCCTCACGGGCCAATGCCTGCCCCTGACCTTGGGCCATGAATTCTCCGGCGTGGTGACGGAAGTCGGTAAGAACGTCACCGATGTCCTCGAGGGTGACCGGGTCACGGTCGAGCCCATTTACCGCTGCGGCGTGTGCCGGCCGTGCAGGAGCGGGCACTACAACCTGTGCAACGTGATCGGGTTCCATGGGCTGATGGCCGACGGCGGAATGGCAGAGTACACAGTCGTGCCAAGCAATCAGGTGCACAAACTCCCCGAGAACGTCTCGCTCGAAATGGGTGCACTGGTGGAGCCGATGTCCGTCGCATATCACGCCGCGACCATGGGCGAAGTCAACGACCAGAGCCGCGCGCTGATTTATGGCGCCGGGCCTATCGGCATCGGCATCTGGTTTGCCCTCCGCGGGATGGGACTGACCGAAATCGACGTCATTGAACCGTCGGAGACCCGCCGAAGGTCCATTGAGGCGCTCGGCGCACGCACGCTGGATCCCAGCAGCCAGGACGTGACCGCACTCATTGCCGACCGGACCAACGGGGACGGTGTTGACGCGGCCTTCGACGCCGCCGGGGTTGCACCTGCCGTCCAATCAGCCCTGGAATGCCTCGGGGAACGCCGGCCGCTGGTCAGCGTGGCGATCTATGAAAAGCCTCTCCCGACGCCGCTCATCAACCTCGTGCTGCGGGAGCGGCGCATCCAGGGGACCATTTGCTACACCGGGGCTGACTATTCGGCGGTGATCGACCTCATGGCGAACGGTCACTACAAGACGACAGGGTGGGTTGAGGACATCCCCCTCAGCGGAGTGGTCCAGGAAGGGTTCGAGAAGCTCCGGGCGGGGCAGAAAATGAAGCTGCTGGTCGATCCTGCTCTCTGATCCCATCGACAAAGTAGAAAACAAGGAAGTATCTTCCATGGAATCTATTTGCTAGTCTTGACCCATGGACTCCAGAGACGACCCCGCTGCCTTCTATCCGCTGTTCAGTGCGCTCACCCGGCTCGAAACGGAGTTGTGGGACGCGGTTGATGCCCGCCTGCGCGATGAATGCGGCCTTCCCCTCGGCAGGTACGAGGCGATGGTTGTCGTTGCGTCCGCCGGCACGTGCAGGGTGTTCGACATTGCGTCGGCGCTGTCCATCACGGTGGGCGGCGCCAGCAAGCTCGTTGATCGTATAGAGGCGGCGGGGTTCTGCTCGCGGAAGATGAACCCGGGCGACCGGCGCTCCTCGCTCCTTGAACTCACACCGGCCGGGGCAACGGTGGTTGATCGGGCCCGCAAGGTGGTCGAGGCAGAACTTGCCCGCTGGTTCACCCCGGCCCTGACCACGCAGGACGCTGGCTCACTGTTCGAACTCCTGACACGGCTGCGCAATGCGCAACGGCCCGCGCCGGACTCCAAGGTGGCCGGGCAGTGAGCGGCGGCACCATGCGGGCAGTTGTTCTGGACGGCCCCGGGCCGGCTGAGGCTCTGGTCATTCGGGAAAGGGCCATTCCTGCGCCCGGGCCCGGTCAGGTGCTCATCCGCGTGCGGGCCTTCGGGCTCAACCGCTCGGAACTTCATACCCGCATGGGCCTGGCGGACGGCGTCACCTTTCCGCGTGTGCCCGGGATCGAAGCCGTCGGGGAGGTGGTGCACTCCCCCGGCGGGGAGTTCGGCGCCGGGCAAAAGGTCGTCACGCTGATGGGCGGCATGGGCCGCGTGTTCGACGGCGGCTATGCCGAGTACACGTGTGTGCCGGCACGCCAGGTCGTTCCCTTCGAATCCGAACTGCCCTGGCCTGTCATCGGCGCCATCCCGGAGATGCTCCAGACCGCGCACGGTTCCCTCACCGTTGGCCTGGACATCATGCCCGGCCAGAGCCTGTTCATCCGCGGCGGAACCTCGTCCGTCGGCATGGCGGCCGCCATCCTTGCCAAACGCCGCGGACTTACCGTCCTGGCATCGACCCGCGACGAGGCCAAGCGGGAGGCACTCACCGCGATCGGCGTCGACCACGTCCTGATCGACGACGGAAACCTTGCCGCCGCCGTGCGTCGCATTGTTCCCGACGGCGTGGATGCCGCCCTCGAACTCGTAGGCTCCCCGACGCTGCGCGACACGCTGCACGCCACCCGGGTCCACGGCGTCGCCTGCTTCACCGGCATGCTCTCAAACCAGTGGACCATCCCGGATTTCTATCCCATCGATTACATCCCCCGAGGCGTCCGACTCACCTCCTACACAGGCGGAGCCGACGACCTTCCCGGCAGCGTGCTCCAGGACTTCCTGCAGGCCGTCAGCGACGGCACCGCAATCGTCCCCATCGGCCAGGTCTATACCCTCGATGACATCGTCCAGGCCCACACCGACATGGAGGAAAGCCGCACCAGCGGCAAACTCGTCGTCACCACCTAAAGTCTCCGAACCGGAGCGGCCCTCACTTCGCGGGGCCGGGTTCTCCCATGCCTCAAACCCATGCCATCTCTTGCCCTTTCAGGCCGTCCCCCTGTGTACCCGGCACACCCGCCGGCAACCGACTGCTGCCCGCCCCAACGCCCCGATGCACTGCCGAAGGCCTCAGCAGCTCTACCTGTTGTGGCGCGTGTCTGATCCCACGAATTGATCTGGGAATATCCGACCGCCAATGATGGTTGAAGCTTCAACAAGCCTCTAGTACAACGACCCGAGCAGGAGCCATCATGCGAGTCCCCGATCAGCCAACGGCCGCGGAAGAGCCATCCTCGAACCCATCCCATGTGGTGGCTACCGCCGGCTCATCCGATCCGGCGGCGCCACTGGTGGTGCTGTTGCATGGCCGCGGCTCAAGCGAGCGTGAGATCATTGCCCTCGCCGACCAACTGCCGCCCGGCCCCGCCTACGCAGCAGTTCGGGCGCCCATCGGCGAGGGCGGCGGCTATGCATGGTTTGCCAACCGTGGCATCGGCCGCCCGATTGCGGAGTCGCTGACTGTTTCCATGGCGTGGTTCCGAAACTGGCTCGATACTGCTGCCCCGGACGGACGGCCTGTCGTGCTGGTGGGCTTCAGCGGGGGCGCAGCATTCGCGGGCGGGCTGATACTTGGCGATCCGCAACGCTTTTCCGGAGCGGCCATTCTGTATGGCACGTTGCCGTTCGACGCCGGGGTCCCCGTCACGCCCGCGCAATTGGCGGGCCTTCCGGTCTTCGTCGCCCAGGGAGATCAGGACGGAGTCATTCCACGGGAGCTGCTGGACCGCACCTGGCAGTACCTGCTCACGGACTCCGCAGCCCGCGTCCACGCCCGCCGGGACCCCGGAGGTCACCACATCACCGGTCAGACGCTTGCTGAGCTCGAGGGCTGGATCCACGAACTCTTGAATTCATAGCACCCCGGTCACAGCGGAGAAACCGCCAACCGCAGACGAAGGTTGGTGAATGGTCGGATGAGGCGCGTCCCGCCGCCTCCTCCGCACCTCCGACCAAAACGCCCGGCTGGGACTCTCCCAGCCGGGCGTTTTCGTCAGAAGATGATGACCGGCTTGATCGTCTTGCCGCTCCTGGAGTCTTCGAAGCCCTGGTTGATGTCATCAAGGGTGTAGTCACTGACGAGCCTTTCGAACGGGAACCGGCCGTCCTTCCAGAGCTGGATCAGCCGGGGAATGAACACCTGCGGCACAGAACTGCCCTGGACCACGGTCTTGAAGGTCCAGCCCTTCACGAGGGACGCGCCGATCTCGAAGCTGACCTCCGTACCAGGTTTTGCGGCGCCGACGAGGGCGAGTGTTCCTCGAACTCCCAGGGCATCGGCCGCCTGGCGCAGGAGCGCGGGCAGGCCCGTGGTGTCCACGACGTAGTCGACGCCTGCATCCTCCGTAATTTCACGAAGCCGCGCGGCGACGTCGTCGGTCCTTGAATTGATGACGTGCGTCGCGCCGAGTTCCCGGGCGAGTTCCAACCGGGAGTCGTGGATGTCAACGGCGACAACAATGGCACAGTCCGCGATCCGCGCCGCCATGACAGCGGCGCAGCCGACGGCGCCGGCGCCGAAAACAACAAGCGAAGACCCGATCTCCGGTTTGAGCTCATTGAGCACAGTTCCCGCCCCGGTGTTGATGCCACAGCCCAGGGGGCCAAGGTGCTCAAGCGGCACGTCCTTGTCCACACGAACGACCGATTCCTCGACAACGTTTGCATAGGTCGCAAAGGACGACTGGCCGAAGAAGTGGGACGAAATGGCTTCGTCGCCCTTGCTCAGCGACGTTTGGCCGTCGAGACGACGCCCAGCGAAGTCTGCAGCCATAAGGTTCTCGCAGTAAGCCATCTGGCCGTTACGGCAACGCTTGCAGTGCCCGCAGTATGCGGCAGCCAATACAACGTGATCGCCAGGAATCACGGATACCACCGAATCGCCGACCGCTTCGACGATGCCGGCTCCCTCGTGACCGAGGACGGCGGGCAGCGGCGTCGGATAGACCCCGTCCCGAACGAGTACGTCCGTGTGGCAGATTCCGGTTGCCACCATGCGGACCCTGACTTCATTGGGCCTCAGGGCGTCCAGCTCAAGCTGTTCGACGGTGAAGGGTGAGCCGTGCTCGCGCGCGACCGCTGCAGTTATCTGCATGGGAAACTCCTCAAAATTGTCGCCGGGATAGGAATCACCCCGGCGAGGTTAACGAATCCGCGAAGTGCGGTTCGCGCTCAGCCGCGCCTGGATCGAGAGCAGGCGGGGCACAGCGAAGTAGACGGCCGCAGGGACGACTACCAGGGTGAGCGTGAGAGCGCGCAGCACTGGAGGCCACTCCGGCGCCCATGCTGCCAGCACGCTCATGCCCGCTGCGGCCAGCGGGAAAATCGCCAGCCAGGTAACAACGGCCCGCACATGGACGGAGGCCATACCGACGGTCCGGTGATGATGCGCGTCTGTTTCATCGGCTGCCAGAGCCTTGCCCTCGTGTTTCACTCAATCTCCAAACGTACGGTTGGATTTGATGCTACTGAGACACCTCAGGCAAAAGCAAACGAACGGTTGGAGATAGGATTGGGTGCATGGCCTGGGACACTGACGCGACGCGGGAGAAACTTCTTGATGCGGCCATCGCCGAGTTTTCAGAACGCGGCTTCTCCGGTGCGCGCATTCACCAGATTTCGCGGAACTCAGGGTGCAACCGCGAACGGATCTACTTCTACTTCGGCGGCAAGGCCCAACTCTTTGAAGCGGCACTCACCCGCCAGCTCGTCACTGCCCTCGACGACCTTCCGATCGTCGGCGAGGGACCTGCTGCCATCGCCGATTTCGCGGGCCGGTACTTTGATCTATCCAGGAGCCGCCCGAGTCTCGCCAGGCTCACCTTCTGGGAGGGGTTGGAGCGGGGATATCCGGTCGGCGCCGAGATTCGCGCCCTCCGCTCAGCCAATAAAGTGACCGAAATCCGGGGTGCGCTCCCCGCGGCGAGCGAGACCGCGGCGGAAGACCTGCTGCTGACGATCGTAACTCTCTGTCACGCCTGGGTTTCGAGCCCGAATGTCCACCTTGTCATAACCGGCACGCCGGATGCGGAACGCAGGCGCGCGTCCATCATGCGGACCAGCGAACTGCTCGCCGGAGACGCCGAAGGCCTGGTCCGCGGGCCTTCCTAGCTAAAGGCCCGTAGACCTGGCGGCAGTCTTTCTGCAGGAGCCGGGGCCGACCTAATTTCCGGGTCAGCGCCCCTATCTCGCTGTCGTGGCGAATGAGGTCTCCACGGCATCCGTGTCGACTATCTCGACGATGTTAGTGAGCGCAAATCCGAGAGCGGCTTCCTGCCACTCAGCATTGATACTGGACGTCGCATCGGAGACGACGACCACGCGGTAGCCGTGGTCTGCGGCGTCCCTTGCGGTGTGCTCAACGGCCATGTTGGTCCACACGCCCACCACGACCACTGTCTTCGTGCCAAGGTTCCGCAGCATGATGTCCAAGGGAGTGCCGTTAAATGCACTCATCCGGATCCGATCGATCACGATCTCGTCACCGACCGGCCCGGTCCCCCCGACGGCGGACGCTCCCCACGAGCCCACCTTCAAAGACTCGGGGCCGAGCATCCGGAAGATGGGAGCATTGTCACCGCCGACATCGCGGCCGGGATAGACCACGATGCGGTTGTGGAAGACCGCGGCGCCGGCAGCACGCGCGGCGTCCAGTACGCGCATCACATTGGGGACGACACCCTGCTGGACTGCGTGCGCCGCCGCCCCCGTGCCCGCAAACGCCCCGTCTTCATGGAGATTGTCGTTCTGCATGTCGACCACCAGGACCGCAGTCGAGCGGCTATCGAGCGTGAACATCACTTACCTCAGGCTTCCGATCGACCCACGCCGATCCATTACTTTGTTGACAGGACTAGAGCAAGGCTCCAGGGAATGCGGGGGCCGGAGCGGCCCGGGACTCCCCCAACGCTGCGTCGGGAAGCGCCGCGAATCCGCATAGCGCCATACATTCCGCAGAACTATATTCCATGGAAGCATAGATTCAGGCCCACTCCAAATGCTTGACGCTTCAAGCTAATGCCTGTACATTTAGTTGAAGCTTCAAGCAATGCTCCACAAGAGAAACAGGATCTGATGAAATCCCTCCTGGCCCGCATCCTCGGAAAGAAGACTCCAATGACCACCCTCACCATCATCGGCAACGGCAACATGGCCCGCGGCATCGCAACCCGGGCCCTCGCCGGCGGCCTGACCGTCGAGATCCTCGGACAGGACGCCGGCAAGGCGCAGGAACTGGCCGCCGAGCTCGGCGCCGGCGTCACCTTCGGCACCACCGCCGACGCCCCGCAGGGCCACATCGTGGTCCTGGCCGTCCCGTTCGACGCAGCCAAGTCCGTGGTCGGCACTTATGGCGCTGCCCTGGCCGGCAAAACCGTTGTGGACATTACGAACCCGGTGAACTTCGCGACTTTCGATTCCCTGGTTGTTGAGCCCGGAAACTCCGCCGCCGAAGAAATCGCACAGCTTGCCCCCGCCGATGCCCACGTCGTCAAGGCATTCAACACAACCTTCGCCGGCACCCTGGTGGCCGGCGAGTCGGGCGGACACCCGCTGGACGTCTTCATCGCCGGGGACAACGCGGAAGCCAACGAGGCAGTCAGCAGCTTCGTCAGCGCCGGCGGCATGCGGCCCCTGGTCGTCGGTCCGCTCAAGCGCGCCCGCGAACTGGAAGGCTTCCAGTTCGTCCTCATGACCATGCAGGCCAACCCGGAGTTCGCCGACTTCAACTGGGACACCGGACTTCAGGTCACCAAGTAGCGGCGGGCCCACAGCGGCCCTGACATCTACTTAAAACCTGACATCTACTTAAAAAGAGGACGACGGCGGGAACTCCCCGCCGTCGTCCTCTTTCGTCCCGGATGTTCACTGCCAGTGCAACTGGAGTGAAACCAGTGGCTAGTACACGATGACAGGCTTGATGACCGTGCCCTTGGCTGAATCTTCGAACCCCTGGTTGATTTCATCCAGGCTGTAGTTGCGCATCAGCTTGTCCATGGGGAAACGGCCGTCTTTCCACAACTGGATGAGCTTGGGAATGAACACCTGCGGTACGGAACTTCCCTGGATTACCGTTTTGAACGTCCATCCTTTGACCAGCCACAGCCCGATCTCAAACGAGACCTCGGTTCCGGGTGCGGCGGCGCCGACCAGCGCCAGCGTGCCCCGGAGGGCCAGGGCATCGGCCGCTTGGCGGAGCAGCTCCGGCCGGGCGGTCGTGTCCACAATGTAGTCAGCTCCACGCCCGCCCGTCAGCCGGAGGATCTCCTCCGTCAGGTCAGCTTCCTTCGTGTTGATGACGTCCGTCGCTCCCAGTTCCTTCGCGAGGTCGAGCCGGGACGTGTGGATGTCGACGGCGATGATACGGGCGCACCCTGAAATCCCGCCGGCCATAATGGCACCTGATCCGACGGCGCCGGTCCCGATGACCACAAGGGTGCTGTTCAGCGTGGGCTTGAGTTCGTTGAGGACTGCGCCGGCTCCGGTCTGGATGCCGCAGCCGAGCGGGGCAACGATCTCCAGGGGGACGTCGGAGTCGATCCGGACCACGCTTTCCTCGACGACGTTGGCGTAGGTCGCGAACGACGACTGGCCGAAGAAGTGGGAGGAGATCACTTCGCCGTCCTTGCTCAGTGCCGTGGTCCCGTCGGGCCTCCGGCCCCCGAAGTCAGCGGCGAAGAGATTCTCGCAGTAGGCCATCTGGCCGGACCGGCAGAGGTCGCACTTGCCGCAATAGGCGGCAGCGAGCAGGACGTGGTCACCCGGCTGAACCGTGGTGACCGAATCGCCGATCCTCTCGACAATCCCGGCCCCCTCGTGCCCAAGGACGGCCGGCAGCGGTGTGGGATACACCTGGTCACGCACGATGGCGTCCGTGTGGCAGACACCTGAGGCCACCATTTTTACGAGCACCTCGTTGGGGCGCAGATCGTCCAGCTCAAGTTCTTCAATTGTGAGGGGTTGCCGTGGCTCCCGGGCCACTGCTGCGGTTACCTGCATAGTTATTTCGTTCCTTTTGTCGGATGCCTCGGGCTCTGGTTCAGAAGGGGTACGGCTGATCGGACTGCTCCACTGTGATCCACTTCAGCTCGGTGAACTCGTTGATGACGGCCCTGCCATCGAACCTGCCGTAGCCACTGTTTTTCATGCCGCCATAGGGAGCCTGGGCTTCGTTCTGAACGGTTGCCCCATTGACGTGCACGTGTCCTGCTTGGATCCGCATGGCAACCTGCAATGCCCGGGTGCTGTCGGCGCCGAAAACGGCCGCAGCGAGACCGTACTCTGTATCGTTTGCGACCTGGACCGCCTCTTCGACGCCGGAAACGCGGACAACAGTGGTGATCGGTCCGAAGGTTTCCTGATCGTAGATGGACATTTCGGGCCGCACTTTGTCGATAATGGTGGCCGGCATCGATGCACCGTCGGCACGGGCACCGACGACAAGTTCCGCTCCCTTGGCCAGTGCATCATCGATGAGGCCGTTGATCCTGGGGCCCGACTCTTCGCGGATCATGGGCCCGACGATGCAGGCTTCGTCGGTCAGCGGGTCTCCGGCGGCCAGCTGCGCTGCGCGGGCGGCGAACTTGGAAACGAACTCGTCGGCCACGCTCTCGTCAACGACGAAGCGTTCGGTCGACATGCAGATCTGGCCTTGGTAGAGGAAGGAGCCGAAGACGGCCGCATTGACGGCGCCGTCGACGTCAGCGTCATCGAGGACGACAAACGGTGCCTTGCCGCCAAGCTCGAGCAGCACCGGTTTGAGGTACCGGGCCGCCTTTTCGGCGATGATACGCCCCACTGCCGTTGAGCCGGTGAAGTTGATCCGGCGGACCGCCGGGTGCGCGATGATGGATTCGACAACCCGATCGGAGTCTTCCGCGGTGCTGGTCAGGAAGTTCAGCACACCGGCCGGAAGTCCGGCCTCGTGCAGGACCTCGGCAATGATCGCATGGGTCTTCGGGCTGGTCTCCGAGGCACGGAAGACCACCGTGTTGCCGCAGACGATCGGGTACGCAATGGCCCGGGCAGCAAGCACGCCTGCTCCATTCCAGGGGGCCATGC
The DNA here is from genome assembly GCF_040547365.1 of Pseudarthrobacter sp. PvP090. Taxonomy (NCBI): domain Bacteria; kingdom Bacillati; phylum Actinomycetota; class Actinomycetes; order Micrococcales; family Micrococcaceae; genus Pseudarthrobacter; species Pseudarthrobacter sp. PvP090. Next base: position 8,452 of record NZ_JBEPPO010000019.1, on the reverse strand, counting down.
TGAGAACAACCCCGGCGGGCTGCCGGACCGTCATAGAGAGGGTACCCGGCTTGTCCGTCGGGAGGGTCTCCCCCTGAATCTGGGTGGCGAGCCCGGCTGCTTCACGGAAGAGCTGCGCAGTGAGGAAGACGTTGAACCCGGCCCAGAGCTGAGCTGCACCAACTTCAGACATCATTGTCTCGATGAACTCCGGGCCGCGCCGCTCCATGATGTCGGCGGCTTTGAGCATCACAGCCCGCCGTTCGGTGGGGCCGGTGGTTGACCAGGTGCTGAAGGCCTGTGACGCCGACTCGACAGCGTCGAGCGCGTCGTCGACGCCGGCTGCCGCGCTTTCGGTCACGAGTACGCCCGTCACCGGGTTTCGCCGCTCGAACGTCTTGCCCTCGCGGCCGTTCCGGGGCTGGTTGTCGATGATGAGTTGAGTTTGCAAGTGGACTCCTAGGTTTGGATGCGGCCGGGGCAGCCGGGGCTCCGGCTCGGCAAAAGGGTTCTTAGTGTTTGATGGTGCTGTTGGATACGTGCGGCTCAGACGTCGCCGAGGAAATGCCCGTGGATGGGGTGCCAGGGAGGCGCGGTACGGTCAGGACCGCGACGACGCCGATGGCTGCTGCTATCGCCCAGACCGAGAAGTTGATGAAGTTGCCGAGTGAGGCGGCCACCAGCACGCCGCCGCCCGAGATGGCCAGGACGGCCCCGATCCGTCCGACGCCGAGCGTGATGCCCAGGGCGGTCGCCCGGGTTGCGCCGGAGAAGTACGTTGCGACAAATCCGTTCACGAGGATCTGGGCGCCCACTGACCCGAAGCCGACCACCGCGACCAGCAGGTACATGACCGGAAGCGGCATGACGCCGGTTCCCATCAGGACCAGCGCCAGTCCGGAACTCGCGAAGGCCGTGGCGGTAACGGGCCGGGGACCGAAGCGGTCTGCCAGGCGGGAGGAAACGAGCACGCCTACAACGGCGCCGATGTTGACGGTCAGGAGGAATGTCAGGGAGGAGGCCAGCGAGTATTTGGCGATGACCATGAGTTGCGGCAGCCAGGTATTGAGCCCGTACACGAGGGTCTGGCCACAGACACCGGCCAGGCTGAAGAGGATCATCGCACGAAGCAGACGCCCGGTCAGCAGGGTGCGGAAACGGCCGCGCACGGGCGCGTCCCCTTGTGCCAGAACTTCGGGCAGCGGCTCCAACCCGTATTCGGAGATGATGCGTTCCGCCTGCACCCGGTCTCCCTTGGCGGCGAGGAACGCCGGTGATTCGGGAAGGAACTTGTACAGCAGAGGGACGACTGCGATGAGTGGTACGCCGCCGAGTGCCAGCATGCCCCGGAATCCGAGCGTGGGCAGGAAGGCGAGGGCGAGGAGTGCGGCGAGGATCCCGCCGACGGCGTATCCGGAGAACATCAGGGCGTTATTGAAGTTGCGACGGTTGGACTTGGAGAACTCCACGGTCAGTGCAATCGCCGTCGGGATCACACCGCCCAGGCCCAGACCCGCGAGAAAGCGGAACAAACCGAACAGCTCGGGCGTCGGCGCCCAGGCGGTCAGCAGCATCAGCAGCGAGAAGGAGGCGATGGAAACCATCATGACCTTCCGGCGCCCGACGATATCAGTGAGGTAGCCGATCAGGATGGCTCCGATGAACATCCCGGCCAGGGCATAGCTCCCGATAGCGCCGGTCTGCACCGGAGTCAGGCCCCAAGGTTCGTAGGCGAGGAGTTTGGGGACGATGGCACCGTAGACGACCAGATCGTATCCATCGAAGACGATGGCCAGGAAGCAGAGAAAGATGACAGCGGCTGCCGATTTGCGAGGGCGAACCGGAGGTGAGACAGGCGATTGAAAAGCCATTGGGGACTCCAGGTGATATACACGACGTTGTGGCTGTGCCAGAGATGAGGGGTCGTTCGGCTGTGACCTGACCCACAACTGAATGTAACATAAATGTGTTGTGCGTCAACAGGGGTGTTGCACTTTCCCTGATTGACGTCCCGCGGGCACGCAAGTATTGGAGAAGCTTTATGCAGTGGAAACCCAGAGCCCTGATCCTGGATCTTTTCGGGGACTACCTCCGGTATGCCGGGAGCGAGGTCAGGCTTGCCGATATCACGGAGCTTCTCGCGGTCTTTGACATTGAGGCGGCCACGGTCCGCGTCAACCTCTCGCGCCTGCGCAAGGAGGACTGGTTCACCACCCGGCGCGTGGGGCGGGAGACGGTGTACTCCCTCACCCCCCACATGCTGGAGATCCTCAACGAGGGGCGCGAGCGGATCTTCCGGCGGCGGGACGAAAAGTGGGAGGGGCGCTGGACCATGGCCATTTACCAGGTCCCGGAATCCGAACGCGCCGTCCGGGAACAGCTCCGCAAGCAGCTTGCGTGGCATGGTTTCGGCCAGCTGTCGCCATCGACCTGGCTGAGCCCGCACGACCTCATCTCCGAGGTCCGCGAGATTGCCGCCGAACATCCGCTGGCCAAAGTTGATGCCCTTTGGTGCGGGACCGGCGACCTCGAGGAGGACAGGGACCTTGCCGCTCGATGCTGGGACCTTGAGCAGATCGGTGCGGACTATCGGCAGTTCATCCGCACCTACGCCGCCCTTGATGATGAGGCAGCCAACGCCGGCAAGGACGGGCGAACGGCACTCATCGAGCGGATGCAGATAATCGGCGACTTCCGCCGCTTCCCTTTCCGGGACCCCCACCTGCCCCTCGAGCTGCAGCCCAAGGGCTGGCCCAGCAGCGAGGCGTACAGCCTGTTTGGTGCAATCCACCGCCAGCTCGGGCCTGCTGCCACGGAATTCGTCTCCGGCATCATTGGCCAGCCCGTCGGGCAAGGGCAGGAGATCGTCGCCTAACTCGTCGAGGAATCATCGGAAGGTCCGTCGCAACCGTGAGATGTAACAAATAGTTGACGATCAGCGGGGAACCGTTACATAATAAGAACGAGACGTAGCACACGTCCTCCCCCAAATCTCTAAAAGGTGGCATCGATGGCACTTCGCATAGCCTGCATTGGCGGCGGTCCCGGCGGACTGTTCTTCTCAACCCTGTTCAAGCAGACCGTTCCCGACGCCGACGTCGTGCTCTTTGAGCGGAACCAGGCAACTGACGCCTTCGGCTTTGGCGTGGTCTTCTCCGACGCAACGCTGAACCGGATCAACGACGCCGACCCCGTAGTTCGCAACGGACTCCGGGACTACGGCACCCACTGGGATGACATCGAGATCTGGCTCAAAGGTGAACAGAAGTCTTTCGCCGGCAACGGCATGGCCGCCATTTACCGCAAGACCCTCCTGAAGCTCATGCAGGACCGGGCGGCAGAAGTCGGCGTCGATATGCGCTTTGGCCAGTACGTCCCCGACCTGTCCCAGCTCGACGGCTTCGATGTGATTGTCGGCGCTGACGGCGCCAACTCCTCCACCCGCGAACAGCTCGGCGACGGCCTGGGCCACACCGCCGAGACCGCAACGGCCAAGTTCATCTGGTTCGGCACAACCTACAAGTTCAACGGGCTCACCTTCGTCCACCGGCAAAGTGAATTCGGCAACTTCGCGGTCCACGGTTACCCGATCAGCGATGAGCTCAGCACCTTCATCGTTGAAACCGACGAAGACACCTGGCGGAAGGCCGGCCTCGACGAATTCGATGCCAGCCAGCCGCCTGGACCCTCCGACCTCAAGACCCAGCGTTTCCTTGAGAAACTGTTCGCCGAGGACATCGCCGGTGAGCCGCTGGTGGCCAACAACTCCCGGTGGGCCAACTTCCGCACCCGGCGCACCCGCTCCTGGCACAAGGGCAACGTCGTCCTGCTCGGCGACGCCGTCCACACCGCACACTTCTCCGTCGGTTCCGGCACCAAGATGGCCATGGAAGACGCCATCACGCTGGTCCGCGAAATCGCTGCGAACCAAGACGACCTCGAACTGGCCTTCACCAATTACGAAGCCGAACGCCAGCCACAGGTGGCCAAGATCCAGAACCAGGCACGCGGAGGCCTGAGCTGGTGGGAACACTTCGCCCGGTACTACAACTCCTTCGACCCGACCCAGTTCACGTTCCACTTCTTCTCGCGCAGCATCGACATCGACAAGATCCGCCAGCGCGACCCGGAGCTGGTTGCGTCTGCGGAACAGGATTGGCTGGCCAAACACGGCAGCTCACCGCTGGAAGCACCGCTCGCCGCAGGTTCCGCCGAGTTCGCGCGGCGCCAGCTCTCCCTGGCAGAGCGGGACGGCCAGGTAGCCTTGACCGGTCCCGGCGGCAGCCTGGTGCTGACCACCAACCCGGTCGACGCCGATGTCAACACCGGGCTGCTGCTCACCGCCCCCGATACCGAAGCGGGCCTGCCGGCCGCTTTCGAGCTCCTGCCTGCCCGGGCCGCAGCCGTTGTCATCCGGGGCGGCAATCCGTTTACCCGCATCCTCCTCTCGGAGGAAGCCCGCCTGGGCCGGGGCCTGACCAGCGTCATCGTCGATGACCGGGGACCGGTGTCGGCTTTGACCCTGGTGCTCTCCGGCCGGGCCGACGCCGTTGCAACGGAAGGCACGGAGGCGACCGATGCATAGCCTCACACCACTATTCGCACCCCGCGGCATCATCGTCGTGGGCGCCTCGTCCAGTCCGGAAAAGCTCGGCGCCGTTATGGCACAGTCGCTGGCCAACTACCCGGCTCCCGTTGAGCTCGTCAACAGCCGCGGCGAAAACGGCATGCACACCACCATCGCCGACGCCGCAGCAGCAATTCCGGGCGGCCCCGATCTGGCAGTGCTCTGCGTACCCGCCGCCGCCACCGCCCAGGCACTGCGCGACAGTGCAGCGAACGGCGCCGCGGCTGCCCTCGTCTGCGCCGGGGGTTTCGCCGAAGCAGGCGGTCCCGGCGTTGAATTCGCCCGTCAGGTGGAGTCAGCTGTCCGGGAGACCGGCATTCGGCTGCTCGGCCCCAACACATCCGGCTTCTTCGTGCCCCGCCGCAACCTGCGCGCCAGCTTCGTGCCCGGCGTCGCAGAACTGGAACCGGGTTCGGTGGCCGTCGTGGCGGCAAGCGGCGGAGTCAACCACGTCCTGGCATTCCACCTGCAGCGCGCAGGAGCGGGCGTCAGCCTCGCCGTCGGCATCGGCGCGGGCACCGACATCAGCGCACCCGATGTGCTCGACTACCTGATCTCCGATGAACAAACCAAGGCAGTCGCCCTGCACCTGGAAACAGTCGCCGACGGACCGGCTCTCGTCGACGCCGTTTCACGCCTCAGTGCCGTCAAGCCGGTCGTGGCTTTGGTCGTCGGGCGAAATGACGTCTCAGAGTTCGCCCAGTCGCACACGGGCGCCCTGGCCACTTCCTGGCGCACCACACGGGCGGTCCTGAAGCAGGCCGGGGCCGTGATCGTCGACGACGAGACCCAGCTGGTGGCCGCTGTCACCGCCCTGGCCGGGCGCAGGCTTGCGCCGGCGGCCGACCCCGGAGTCGGACTCATCACAGGGCAGGCGGGCCCCGGACTGTTGATCGCCGATGCCCTACACAGCGCCGGCGTGACGCTCCCGCGCCTGGCACAGGCCAGCCAGGACACCATCGGCACGCTGCTGCCGCCGCTGACCTTCCAGGCCAACCCTGTGGACACCGGCCGCCCCGGTCCCGGCTACGAAAAGGTCGTGGCCGCCGTGGCCTCCGACCCGGCCATCGATGTCGTAGCGGTGTACGGACTGACCGAACCCGTCGCCGACCTCCCTCTCGCCGTCGCCAATTCCGGAGTGGCCGGCACAATGCCGTTCCTGATCGGCGTCGACGGCCCCGACGGCGACCTGGAACGCGCGAAGAAGTCCGCGCAGCAGCACGACCTGCCACTGGTCAGCGGACCGACGTCGCTGGCCCACGGCATTACCGCCCTGGTCAACGACGCCCGCGGACAATTCCAGCGCGCCGAAGCACCAGCCGGAGCCTTCACCTGGCCGGAACTGGAAGGGCCCTGGGACGAGAACCGCGCCAAGGAACTCCTCGGCGCCCTCGGCATCGCCACCCCTGCGCGGCGACGCTGCAGCACCCGCGCCGCGGCCCAGGACGCCCTCTCCGAGCTGGGCGGTCCGGTTGCGGTCAAGCTGCTCGACGCCGCCGTTCTGCACAAGACCGAGATCGGCGGTGTGCACCTGGGGGTGAACTCCCCCGCGGCCATGGACCGGGCCCTAGACGGGCTTGAGGCCGCCGGTGCCCGCGAATTCCTCGTCGAAGCAATGGCTCCGTCCGGTATCGACCTGGTGGTCGGCGTCCGCCGTGATCCTGTCTTCGGGCCGATCGCCGTTCTGGGCCTGGGTGGCACCACCGCGGAGGTCTTCGCCGATATTTCCATCCGTTCCGCGCCCCTGTCCGTCCGTGTGGCGGAGGGTATGCCCGGCGACCTGCAGGCGCGCGAGCTCTTGTACGGCTTCCGTTCCGGGCCGATGCTTGAGACGGAGGAGCTGGCGGGCCTCCTGGTCAGGCTCGGCGACGCGCTTGTTTCGAACGACGCAATCGCGGAGATCGAAATCAACCCCCTGCGCCTGACCCACGGCGGGCTCGTGGCCCTTGATGCAGTAGTTATCAATGTCGAGGAGGACATGAAATGACAAACCACACCAGTGAGGGCACCATCCCCTGGCCGGCGGACCTCGCGGCCGAATTCCGCAGCAAGGGCTATTGGGAAGACCGCACGCTCGGCGCCTACATTCTCGACACGGCCGACCGGCTGCCGGAAAAAATTGCGATTGTGGACGGTGACGTCCGGCTCAGCTACGCCGAAGTGGCCAACAGAATGGATGCGGCCGCAGAACGCCTCCTGCAGTTGGGCCTGAAAGCGGACGACCGCATCATGGTCCAGCTGCCCAACGGCTGGCAGTTCACGGTGCTGACCCTGGCCTGTTTCCGGGCCGGCATCATCCCGGTGATGGCCCTGCCGGCACACCGGCAATATGAGCTGTCGTTCCTCACGGAGCTCTCCGAATCACGGGCCATCGCCGTGCCGGACGTGATCAAGGACTTTGACCACCAGGCGATGGCCGAAGAACTTGCCTCACGCATTCCGTCGCTGGAGATCATCCTCGTCTCCGGTGCAGCGAACCCCCTGAACGTTGGCCTCGAGGACATCCTGGCACCAGGCAAGGACGTTTCGGGCGCCCGCGCACGGTTGGACGCCGCTGCGCCGTCGCCTGACTCGCCGGCCCTGTTTCTGCTCTCGGGGGGCACCACCGGGCTGCCCAAACTGATTACCAGGACCCACAACGACTACGCCTACAACATCAAAGCCACGTCGATTCCCACCGGAGTCACCGAGGACACCGTCTATCTGGGCACCCTTCCGGCGAGCCACAACTTTCCCCTGGCCTGCCCGGGCATCCTCGGGATCCTGTTCGCCGGTGGCCGCGTGATCATGCTGCCGAGCCCCGAACCGCGGAAGGCCTTCGCCGCCATCGAACGTGAGGGGGTGACCCTTTCAACCGCGGTCCCCGCAGTGGCCCAGCGATGGATCGAGTACCAGCAGGAAGCAGGCACCAAGCAGCTGGCCAGCCTCGACGTGCTTCAGGTCGGCGGCTCGCGCCTTCCGGACGAGATTGCCCGGAAAGTGAAACCGGTTCTGGGCGCGACGCTGCAGCAGGTCTTTGGCATGGCCGAGGGGCTCATCAACACTACCCGGCTGGATGATCCCGAAGACATCATCTGCACTACGCAGGGCCGCCCCGTGTCCGAAGCCGACGAGGTCCGCATCGTCGATGAGGCCGGCGAGGACCTGCCGGACGGCGTTCCCGGGTCCATCCTGACCCGCGGGCCCTACACCCCCAGAGGCTATTACCGCGCCCCCGAGGCCAACGCCCGGGCCTTCACCGCCAACGGCTGGTACGCCAGCGGTGACATTGTCGAGCGGCGTCCCGACGGGAACCTGATCGTCCAGGGCCGCGACAAGGACATGATCAACCGCGGCGGGGAGAAAATCTCGGCCGAGGAAATCGAGAGCCTGGTTTACCGGATCGACGACGTGACCATGGCGGCCGCGGTCGCCATGCCGGACCAGATGCTTGGTGAACGGCTCTGCCTTTACATCACGGTCAAGCCCGGACGCGAAGTGACGCTTGAACAGATCCAGGAGCTGCTGCGCCGGACCGGTGTTGCTGCCTTCAAAATCCCGGAGCATCTTGTGGTCGTCGATGAACTGCCCACCACCAAGGTCGGCAAGATCAACAAAAAGGACCTCCGCGCCGACATCGCCGAACGCCTGGCTGCCGCCGGCGCCCACGCACAGTAGAAGGATAGCCATGATCGAGAACACGACTCATGAATCAGTGGCCGCCGGGCACACTGCTCCGGAGCCGACGCCCGAGGAAGCCGCGCAGCTGAAGGAGCTGTACCGGGATTTTGACCGCGAGAACCTGATCCCGCTCTGGACCGAGATCGCGGACCTCATGCCGATGGTCCCGACGCCCAAGGCGGTGCC
>NZ_JBEPPO010000018.1:0-68212 GCF_040547365.1 Pseudarthrobacter sp. PvP090 | reverse complement strand
ATACCTTCGGGCAGGCGGGCACGTACACGGTGCGTTTGACGGTTACTGATAATAACGGTGCCACGGGCGAGAGCACGCAAAGCATCACGGTAGCGCAGGCCACTGCCGCGCCTCCGCTCGCCAAGGACAGCTTCGGACGGAGCGTCACCGGAGGACTGGGCGCCGCTGAGACCGGCGGAAACTGGACACTTAGCGCCTCAGGCACCTACTATTCGGTGGGCAACGGCAGCGCAAGTATCTCCACCCTGACCGGAAAAGGACCAGCTGCATATTTGGGGTCCGTCGCCTCGACGGCCTCGGACTCCGCTGTCACCTTCGGAATTGACAAGCGTCCGAACACGGGTGCCATCTACGTTTGGGTGATCGGCAGGAGAGTCGGAACATCCGAATACCGGGCAAAGTCCTGGATCACCAGCTCAGGTGCTATGCAACTGCAGGTGACCAAGGTTGTCGGCGGCACGGAATCGGTGATCAGCACCGGAACAATTCCCGGCCAGTATGCGCTGGGTGACTCGCTGCGGATGCGGGTGGCAGTTTCCGGTACCTCCCCGACGACTGTAAAGGCAAAGCTGTGGAAGCTCGGATCAGCGGAGCCGGCCAACTGGCAGGCTACTGGCACCGATTCGACAGCCGGGATCCAGGCCGCGGGGTCGGTTGGCATTCTGACTTATCTCTCCGGGATCGCCACGAATGGACCCGTCAGCGTACGGTTCGATGACTGGCTCACCGAAGAGATCCGGTGAGGGGAAGGCCATGACGTTGATAGCAGGCCGACCGCGCAATGATCGCGAGCAGAAGGATCAAAGGCAGGTAAAGGTTCTTCAATCCTTTCCTAGTCCCCGTCCGCACAGCAATCCTTACACCGAGCTCCTCAGCCGCAGTCTCCGCGAGTTACCAGGCGTCACGGTGGTGAACTTTTCCTGGGCCGAGGCACTCATGGGCCGATATGACGTTTTCCACGTGCACTGGCCCGAGATCCTGGTCGACGGGCGTTCCCCGGCCAAGAAGTCGGTTCGGCAGCTGCTGACGGTCATGTTGTTGGTCAAGCTGTGCTGCAAGGCGATTCCCGTGGTGCGGACGGTGCATAATGTGGGCCTCCCGGAGGGGATATCTCGCCGGGAAAAGTTCCTGCTGCATGTAATCGAGCGGCGCACCGCGTTGTGCATTCGACTGAACAGCCAGACCGAGGTGTCTCGAAGGCTTCCAGTCGTAACGGTTCCTCACGGTGACTATCGGTCGTGGTACGCCCAGCACCCGACACGCAGGGCGGTCCCCGGACAGTTCGGTTACGTAGGACTTGTCCGGCGCTACAAGGGGGTCGAGTCACTGGTCGGTGCTTTTGTTGCTGCCGCCGGGGACCACCCGCAGCTGACGCTCCGCGTCGGTGGCAGGCCTTCGACCGCAGCGCTCGCAGCCACCATCGAAGACCTCGCAGGCGACGACCCCCGTGTTGAGCTGGATCTGCGCCAGCTCTCTGACGGCGAGCTCGTTGACATTGTGACCTCTTCGGAGCTTGTGGTGCTTCCTTACCGGTTCATGCACAACTCGGCCGGCGCGCTGACGGTGCTTTCGCTGGGCAGGCCGGTATTGATGCCTGACAACGAGGTCAATCGGTGTCTGCGCGAGGAGGTCGGACCGGGCTGGGTCTACCTGTACCGGGGCGATCTGGCGAGCGAAACTCTGGTCGGAGCCCTGCAGTCCGTCCGGTCCGACGTCCGTTCGCCGGAGCCGGATCTGTCCAATCGCGGATGGGACGAGACGGGACGCCTGCATTTGGACGCCTATCGAAGGGTGCTCTCATGACGGCGCCGTCCCGGGTGCTGATGGCCCACCCAGGAGCTGAGCTATACGGCGCCGATCGGGTCTTCCTTGAAAGCGTCGCAGCTGTGGCCAACCACGGTGCAACCGTTACCGTGGTGCTGCCGCAGACGGGCCCTCTGGTTGCAGAGCTGGAACGGCTGCAGGTCACAGTTCGGTTCTGTCCCACTCCGGTCCTACGCAAATCCACGCTCCGTCCCCGGGCGCTCCTCGGCCTGGCCGGCCTTACCCTTAAGGCTTTCAACAAGGGACAGCGGCTCGTAGCCGACGTCCGGCCTGATTTGGTGTACGTAAGCACACTCACCATCCCCTTGTGGGGCTTCCTGGGAAGGTTGGCGGGGAAGCCTGTGCTGACGCACGTGCACGAAGCGGAGGAATCAGCTCCTCCATTTCTGCTCCGTGTCCTGGCTGCGCCGTTGGTCCTTTCGTCTACCATCGTGTCCAACAGCCACTTCAGCGCCCGCGTTTTGGCCCGCTCCCTGCCCCTGCTATCCGGCCGCACTCAGGTGCTGTACAACGGCATCCCGGGCCCGGAAAGCGTCGAAGTGGCCCGGGATGCCATCCAAGGGGCGCTTCGCCTTCTGTACGTTGGCCGCTTGTCGCGGCGCAAGGGGGTGGATGTAGCCGTGGAGGCGGTGGCCCGCGCACGGCAGGAAGGAGTGAACGTATCGTTGGACATTGTCGGTGACGTCTTTCCCGGATATGAGGAGTTTGAAGGGGACCTGCGGCAACGGGTGCGCCGGCTGAAACTGGAGGACGTCGTGACATTCCACGGCTTCAAAGACGATGTATGGCCCCTTCGGAACACAACGGACGTCGCCATTGTGCCATCAAGTTTTGACGAACCCTTCGGCAATACGGCGGTCGAGGCGATCCTCAGCGCGAGGCCTCTCATTGTTAGTGATACGTCCGGCCTGCGCGAAGCGGCGGCGGGCTACGAATCGGCCCAGTTTGTTCCGCCAGGAGATGTCGATGCCTTTGCGCGAGCCATCGCCACAGTGTCGGCGAGATGGAATCACTATCGCATGACGGCGGTGGGCGACGCGCAGCAAGCAGCACACCGCCACAGCCTGCACAAGTATGCCAACGACCTAAATCAGCAGGTGGACGCACTAGTTGCCGGCGCGGCGCAAAGGAGGAGCCATGTCCTGTCCTGATACTTCTGTTGTTATTGCAGTGCTGACCTATAAGCGTCCGGAACGGCTGAAGGCGCTTCTTCCCTTACTGATACTGCAAGCAGCCGACTCGCCGATGCCCGCTTCGGTGCTGGTCGTCGACAATGACCCAGAAGCCACTGCATGCAGCGTCGTCCAGTCCCTGGCATCCGACACCGTCAAGTACGTGAGCGAACCCGAGCCCGGAATCGCAGCCGCGCGCAGCCGCGCCCTGCTGGAGGCCCAGGGTGCGAGGGTCCTGGTATTCATCGACGACGATGAGAGCCCGTCTGCTAACTGGCTGGGTTCTCTGCTCGATACTTACCACCAGACGGGAGCTGCGGCAGTCGTCGGCCCGGTTGTCTCCGAATTTGAAGTTAAACCGGAGGAATGGATTACCAGCGGGGGCTTTTTTCGGCGGCGCCGGCTTCCGACAGGGACTGAAATGACGGTTGCTTACACAGGCAACCTTTTGCTGGATCTGGAGCAGATCTCGCGGTTAGGAGTGGATTTTCACCCCCGTTTCGGTCTGACCGGAGGAGAAGACACCCTCTTTACCCGGCAGATTGTGCGACGGGGCGGCAAGATCGTTTATTGCAATGAGGCAGTGGTTACTGACTTTGTGCCCGGAGACAGGTCAACACGTAAATGGGTCCTGCAACGGGCCTTTAGGAGTGGGAATACGTGGAGCCAGGTCAGCCTCGAACTGGCCGGCGGCGGTTACGAACGGCTTGAAGACCACTGCCGACTATTGGGATCCGGCTGCATCAGGGTGCTCGGCGGGCCGTTGAGGTTCACTTTCGGGGTGGTTACACGGTCAGTGGCAGATAAAGCTAAAGGGCTTCGCACTTTCGCGCGCGGAGCGGGAATGATCACCGGCGCGTTAGGATACAGCTATCAGGAATACGGCCGTGGTTCCGGCTAGTGTGCAGCATATGGATCGTAATGGGGAAACCTCTTGGGCTATCGTCGTGGTGAACTATGGCTCCCACCTCCTGCTCAAAGCCAATCTTCTTCCCCTTGCACGTCAATCGCCCGAGGCGCACATCGTCGTCGTTGATAGTTTTTCGAGTGTCGATGAGCGCAATGCCGTCCAGGAACTTGCGCACGCGAACGGGTGGCACTTGGTCTTGCCAGAAACGAATGTGGGGTTCGGCCGCGGCATGAACCTTGGAGTTGCTCGGGCCCTTAAACTTGGCGCCGAACGCGTGCTGTTGATCAACCCGGACGCGACGATGGAGCGCCGGGACGTGGAATTGCTACACGCTGAGGTTGCAGCATCTCCAATGACCATGTGTGCTCCGATCATCCGCACGTCCCGTGGTGCTGTGTGGTTCTCCGGAGCGGACCTGTATCTCCACGACGGCAGTATCCGGTCAGAGCGCTGGCGGAAGACTGTCAACGCCCCATATCATTCGTGGCTAAGCGGGGCATGCCTGATGATCAGCAAGCAGCTGTGGAACGCCGTGGCCGGATTTGACGAGGACTACTTCCTGTACTGGGAAGACGTCGATCTATCCCACCGGATTCTCAAAGCCGGGGGGTGCCTCAAGTGCGTGCGCAGCGCGACGGCGGTCCACGATGAGGGAGGTACACACACGGACGACACGTCCGGAACCCGACACCGGGCCAAGTCGCCAACCTACTATTACTACAACATCCGCAACAGGATGATGTTCGCGCGTAAGAACCTCAGCCCGGAGGACCAGCGACGATGGCAACGCGGATCGTTGAAGGCGGCCCGCGAGATATTGCTCCGGGGTGGGCGGCGACAGTTCCTGCACCGGCCGAGGCAAGCCATCAGTCCTGCGTTTCGTGGCTTGCGGGACGGCTTGCTGCCCAGGGGCGCGAGCCCCCGGTCCAGCGGTACAAAATCTGGGGGTTGAAGCGGGCATGAACGGAAGTCTGGCGTCGGCAGTAGACGGCAACCTGCTGACAGGTATCGCCGGAGTGTTGGCTGTCCTGTTGGTGGTCGCTTTGCGGAGGTATCCGACCGCGGGCTTCTGCCTCTGGGCGGTTACTTTGTGCTTCGTTCCAATCTGGGTTGGAGCCGGCAGTTCGGTCTTTTTCCCTGGGCTGGTGCTCTTGTCGGCGCTCGCAGTGGTCGCCTGGGCAGGGAAGCCGACAGGCAACCTCTCGGTCGTGGATGTCGTCGTGCTCGTGATCGCCATACTTTACTGGGTGGCATTTCTCCTCGGGATGGAGCGGATCTCGGACGGCTTCACGTTGTTCGCCTACTGGATCCTTGCCTACACGATGGGGCGTCTAGCGCCGGCGCGCGTCTCCGTCCCGATGTTGTACAAGATCATTGCCATTGTCTTTGCAGCAGTAGCCGTGCTGGCAGTGGTTGAGTTTTTCATCGGGGAGAATTTCTTCGTCAAACTCTTCAGTTCTTCCAACACCCAATTCCGGGCTTGGAGCGCAGTTCAGCATCGTGGAGGTCTCCTCCGTGCCGAGGGAGCCTTCGGCCATTCCATAGCATTGGGCGCCTGCCTGGCGCTGGCACTGCCCATGGCGATGGCCGCGAAGTTACCTATCTGGATGAGAATGGTGGTGGTGGCGGCTATCTTGGGAGCCGTGACGGTTACCTTTAGCCGAACCGGAATCATTGTGGCTTGCTTGTCGCTCGTTTTGACCTTGGTATGTCTGCCCGCGGGGCTCACCTTCCGGAACCGTGTGGCTTTCCTGGCTCTGCTAGTAGGTGCGGCAGTTGTTGCTTTCCCGGTGCTGACCGAGACCTTCTTGAAGGCAGGGGAGGAGGCCTCCGGCAGTGCCGAGTACCGCGCTGATCTTTTCGACCTCGTTCCGCACATGAGGTTTATGGGCGTCGCTGACGTCTTCCAGGTGCTGCCAGACGGAGCGGCCTATTTCGGCCAGTTCCGGTCCATAGACAGTGCCCTTATTCTTTTTGGACTCTCCTATGGACTCATTCCCCTTGTCGCGATTGGGGGCCTGTTAGTGGCGGCAGCGGCCCTTACACTTCGCCGCAAAGCCACTCCGCCGACCATCGCCCTTATTGCGCAATTGCCAAGCTTGGCAACCGTGGCCCTTATCACGCAATACTCATTCTTCCTGTGGTTCATTTGCGGTCTCGCGGTCAGCACTCAAATGATCCATCAACAGCAGCAGAAATCATCCATCCCGGAACTCAGGACGCCGGCTCTCGGCCCTATAGACTTGAACCGGCCAAAGCAGGGGGTAAGCAGTGTTAAACTATAAGCGTCAAGATCTGACGTTTCTACGCCGTCACTGGGTGGCCTTAACAGTATTCGTCGTGTTGGGAGCGTTAGCGGGTTGGACGGTCAGCAAGTTTACCGACCCCATCTATAAGTCTCAATCGAGCGTCTACTTTTCCCTCGATTCTTCGCAATCTGCAACTGACCTTAATCAGGGGGCGACGTACACCCAGAATCAGATGGTGTCCTTTGCAAAGTTGACTACCACGCCTATCGTGCTGGATCCAGTGGCCCGGGATTTGTCTCTGGATTCGTCTTCCCGAGCACTTGCCCAGTCCATTGAGGTGTCCTTCCCGCCCGACTCAGTGATCCTGCAGATTGTCGTTGCGGACCCGTCGGCAGACCAGGCCAGGGACATAGCCAACGCTGTAGCACAGCAGCTCAGTGTGGTGGCGGAGCAAGTGGGCCCGAAGGCTGGTCCAGGGAAAGGCAACATCAGCGCCCAGATAATCGAGCAGGCGACCGCGGCTTCCAGCCCGGTGTCACCCGCCGTAAGAGTCAACGTAGCGGCGGGAGCCTTTCTCGGACTTTTGCTCGGGCTACTGCTGGGGCTCATAGGCGAAAGGGTCCGCTCGAGAGTCCGGAGTGCGGGCGACATTCAGGCAGCCGTGCCGAACGGCGTCCTTGCTGTTGTGGAAGCTTCCCCGGCCAGCACCCCGCTCATGGTTGCAGAGCCTTCAGGCTTGTCCGCCGACCAGTATCGGAGGGCAGTAATGAACCTTCAACAGCGCCACGGGGCCGAACGGCCTTTAAGCTTTGTCGTGGCTCCTGCCTCGAACCAATCCGCAAGCTGCCAGGTTGCAGAGAATTTGGCCGTGGCATTTGCCGAACAGGACGCCCGCGTCATCATCGTGGACGCAAACCCCGCCCCGGCTGCGACGGAAACGGGTGGCCTCTCGGATATTCTGGAAGGCGCAAAGTTGCTGGAGGCGACGGTCATCCCCGGCATCGGCGGCACGTACGACCGGCTTCCGGCTGGCGGCATGGCAACAAACCCGCACCGGCAGCTGGCGTCCAAAGCGCTGGATGGGCTGCTGGAGCGGCTGCAGTCGCTGTACGACGTCGTACTCGTCGAAACGGCGCCGCTGGACCAGGCAGCCGATGGCCTTCAGATCGCCCGGCGTCTGAGTGGATTGGTCCTGACTGTCGAGAACGGCACAACCCGGCGTCGGGACGTGCGGACGCACCTGGAAGAAGTGCAGTCAGCGGGGGTACAGCTCGCCGGAGTTGTTTTCTGCCTAAGAAATCGACGGCCGAGAAACAGAGGCGCCCACACATCCCAGACAGCCGCTCAGCCCGTCAGCGAGCCCGCCGGGTCCGCTCACTGGCACGGATCTGGTCCGGAGGCAGCCCGGAAACCGGTTCTAAGGAGCGGAGGGAGGCGCGCCAACTGAGGCTCCCCGCTGGTTCCAGTTGCTTGGACTGGTCACAGCAGCGTGTTATGTTTTGTAACGTTTTGATATACGTCGAGCGTTTCGGAAGCCAGCTGGGAGCGAGAACCGGTGGCGCCCGGCGTAGCATCCCTCAAACACTAGTGCTACTGGTCTCTTGGTATGCGATCAGCCGGAAGGCCCTTTTCGTCCGGTTCTGACGTTCTTCACAGACGCCTGGAGTATTTAGATATGCGCCCCACCAACCGTGCCTTTTGTTCCAAAGCTGGAATGGCTACTCTCGCCGTCGCCATGGCGACCACAATGGCTGGAGCGTCTGCCGCGCCTGCTCCAACCGCGACGTCCCCTTCCCTGCGTGTCCAAGACGACTTTTCCACCCCTGTGGCCGCCGGTTGGGGAATCCCCGACCTAGGCGGACCATACTCCTACAGCAGCGAAAAGGGGCTGCAGGTCGTGGACCACTCGGCTCTCATCGCTATCGACGCACCGGGATCGGCTCGTGACGTCACCTATAGCGGCGCCAAAGTCGGCGACGTCCACGTTGCGGCCAATGTAAACGTACGGCAACTGCCGTTGCAGGGCAGGGGAGCCACATTCGCGCTCCAGGCCCGTAAGGTCGGCGGATGGTCGTATCGTTCGACCTTGCGCACGGCACCCGACGGCTCGGTTTTTCTGGGTACCAGCCGTGTTGACGGCACGCCGGCAAAGGTGACAGACCTGGGCGCGGAGAAAGCGATGGGTCTAAATGCAGCCGCGGGCCAGAACCTTAATCTTGAATTTGAAGTCATCGGTGCTCAACCTGTGCAGTTGAAGACGAGGGTTTGGGCCGTAGGTGCTCCGCGGCCGGACTGGCAAGTCGTGGCCGTCGACGCCTCTGCGGCGCAGATCCAAGCGGCCGGAGCGACCGGTATGTGGGCCTACACGTCCTCCGGATCAAACGCCGTGCGCTTTGGAGTGCAGCGGTTCGAAGCAATGGACGCACGACCACAGCCGTCGGCACCTGCGCCTGTATCCGCTCCGGCACCAGCACCGGCACCGGCACCTGCGCTGGCTCCCGCCGCCGGTGGTCAGGCTGGTTCCCTCCCCGTCGGCGAGGCCTCGTATCCGTACCCCACAGGCTCCGTCTTCGTGGCACCGGGCGGGTCGGACGCCGCCACTGGCGGGATTGAATCGCCGGTTAGGACGCTCCAGCAAGCGGTTCGGCGGGCCCCCGCCGGAGGTACCGTCGTGTTGCGTGCCGGGGAGTACCACGAATCAGTTATGCCGGAGAACAACAAGAAGCTGACAATTCAAAACTATCCCGGCGAGGCGGCTTGGCTCGACGGCAGTGAAGTCATAAATGGATGGACGAAGTCAGGCAGCGCCTGGGTTCGTGCGGGTTGGAACACCTACTTCGACTCAAGCCCCACCTATAGCCGCGGCGCACCAGACAATACCGCTGTGGGCTGGTCGTTCGTTAGCCCGCTGTTTCCCATGGCCTCCCACCCGGACCAAGTCTGGATTGGCGGCGCGGCACAAAAACAGGTGTCTAGCCGCAGTGCAGTTACAGCTGGCACCTTCTACGTTGATCCGACCGGCAGGGCTCTTTACCTTGGGAGCGACCCCACCCAGCAGACGGTGCGCGCAAGCACGCTGAACACAGCAATTTCGCTCCGTGCGGCCGGCAGTGTCCTGCGTGGCGTGGGCGTAAGGCGCTACGCTCCCTCGGTGCCTGATATGGGCGCCATCGAGGTGAGCCGGCTGGCAGCCAACGGCCAGGTCGAAAACGTAGTGACAACTGACAATGCGACGACCGGGTTGACCGTCAGCGCGCCCGATGTGGTCCTGCGTAAGGTCACCTCCTCGAACAATGGCTTTCTCGGCATCCACAGTGTCTACGCCGATCGCCTGAGGGCGGACGGGGTGCGGGTGACTAATAACAACACCGAGCACTTTAACCAAGTGCCGGCGGCCGGCGGCTACAAAATCACGCGTAGCCGCGACGTTACCGTGACCAATAGTGCTTTCGTGAACAATGACGGCACGGGCTTGTGGATGGACGAATCGGTCTACAACATGTCTTTGACTAACAACGTGATTTCCGACAATCGGAGGCATGGGCTCGTTGTAGAGATATCCGATACTGCGGTTATTGCTAATAACGTGATTCGAGGCAACGCACAGACCGGAATCTACCTCATTAACACGGGGCATGTGGCGGTTTGGAACAACACTGTTGCCGGGAACCGGAACGGTATTAGCATCGCCCAGGATCAGAGGTCCGCCGCAAACACCGCCACGGCCGGACATGATCCGCGCCAGGCCAACCCGGACCCCTCCATGCCGTGGATTGCTCAGGACATTCGGGCTAGCAACAACGTCCTCTCGGCGGGCTCTGACCCGGCGGGCAAACTGCTGATGGTGGCGGATCAAACCCGAACGAAGACCGCCCAGCAGATGGCCGTAGTCGCCAACCACAACCTGTATCACCGGAGCACTGCCGGGGCCCAGACCTCACCGTTCTCATGGTCAGCCGGGACAGCCGGCAGCAGGAGTTATGGTGACCTCGCGACGTTTCGCTTGGCTACAGGGCAGGAAGCCAAAGGCTCGCTGCTCACCGGCGCGGCGGTGGTGACAGCGTCCGGTGGAGTGACGGCTGCAGTCATTTCAGCCGTACCGTCCGTGGCTGCGCAGATACCTGCCAGAGTCAGGGCGCTCACCGGCTTGTCGACATCGTATAGGCTGGGGTCATCCGTAGCGGGAGGATGACCGACTGCCGTGGCCGTTGTCCCGGGGGCTTGGACAAACCGCCACGGCGAAACGTCGTGACGGTTTTACCGGTAGAGGGACCGTGATCGGGTACCCCTGAGTGCCGCAAGATTTTCCTTCACATTGCGGCCAGCCAGCCTCGAAAGCCCGTATCCAGAGTAGCGGGGGATACGCTTTCCCGCCAGCAACCGTCCGGTCAACCTTCCCAAAAGGGTCGTGCGCCGTTGCACTTGCAGTGGCTGGATCGCTGCAACGTTATCTAGGCTGGCCGGGCGGAGGTACACGGCGCCGGCCGCCGCTGCGTCCATGAGAAGTTGATGTCCCTGCTTTGTCCGGGCGATGGCTACAGAGCGTCCCTCCTGGTCTGCAAACACCGGATAGCCATTCTTGTCCGCGTCCCAGTAGTCACCCACCGCGACGTCTGCGTCTTCGCCAACACCGTCTGGGCACAACTTACATCGCCATTGAAGGGTGCGGCCCAGGTGTTGACCCCAGGACTCGTCGTAGGAGATGGACTCGGTGTTGCCGGCACGGTCTTTCACCGCGAAATTCCCGGGCCAGCCGTTGCCCCGGTAGCGCAATTCGGCCACTTCGTCCACCGGGGTACCTAGGGTTTGGGCGAGATGGTCGGTCGCCTTCTGGCTGGGCGTTCCGGCGCAGAAAAAGGACAACATGACAGGAATGGACTCGGCCGCCGCGCCTGTTGACTGTTGCAGCCTCCTCAGGGCGCTGATCTCGCAGGGCTTGCCCACCAAGACGACGTCGCCCTGCTCGTCGTTTATGGCCTGAATATTCGATACCGGCGCATAGCGGGAACCCGCGGAGGCCAGAAACTCCTTTCTGCTCATGATCCGCACGGGCACGGTCCGGGTGGGAGCATCGGGACTGCCCGCGCTGGAAATTGCGGCTTTGATCCTGCCGGACCGCACGAGCCACTCTCCAAGGGCGGTGAGCACCCCGCCGCTGCTGCCGGCGAACCTGATGTCCTCATCGCATGCCCACGCCTCCCAGACAGAGATATACGAGCCAAAGCTCGGATGGTGCTGCGGCCGGTCCGCGGGGCTCGGTGCCCTCAGACGGACGCCAGGACAGACTTCTCTGAAGAGAGAAGCCGCGGGGGAAGTGTCAGGCACATCCCCGGGGGCGTTAGCAAACTCCGGTCGCAAATAGCCTTCCTCGGACAGGACCATGGAGATTCGGTCGCTGATCAGAGCACACGCCCCGCAGCCGCTGCAGTTGTCGTTCGATAGGACTTTGGACACGGCCCGCAGCAGCGAATCCTCTTTCTTGTTCCTCTTCACACGACGCCTTTCCCGTTATTTACATTAGGCGTCGACGCCCGACTTCCACGCTTTCCGGTCGCACGGCGGCTGGGCCGGACCATCCGTCCCGCCAGGTCACGGATTTCCAAAAGGTCGCGTCGAAACGGCGGAATTACCACAGCAATGGCGGTGCAAACGACTAAGGCAGCTCCCACCGCGGCGAGGAGAGCAACCACAGCCGGGAGCTGTCCCAGCGCGGCCGACACACCATAGGAAGTGCCCAACGCCACGCCCGACACGAAGATGATTCGGAGGGCCCCTTGGTAGAGACTCCGCACCGGCAGGGGAGTGCAGCGGGAGAGCCACCAGAAGGACAATGGCCACGTGACGGCCGGGGCGATGGCGTAACCGGCAGCGACGCCGATCACGCCCCACTGGCTGCCCAGGACGATCAACACCACCCTGATAAGGGACGATACAACGGAGTAATGCACCAGGTTCCGGGTCAGTCCCCGGGTGACGTACACCCAGTAGCCAACAAACGCGAGCACTTGGAAGACCCCGGCTACGGCGAGGAGCGAAAGTATCGGAGCCACTCCGCTCCACTCACCTGCGCCCAGGAATACGGCTGTCAACGGGACACTGGCGCCGGCGCCGACGCCCAGCATGAAGCCCAGGCTGTGGCCAAGGGCACTTTGACCTCGGAGCAGGAAAGCTGAGTAGCGTTTCTCATCGTCTTGCAGCCTGGCAAGGATCGGAATCGCTATCCGAGTAGCCGGGGCGCGCACTTGATTCAAAGGGGTCATCAGCAGCTGGAAGGCGCGGTTGTAGTGGCCGAGCGGACCGACGCCGAAACGCAGCCCGATGATCACCGAGTCTGCATTGTTGCTGGCATAGTTGATCAACTGGGTTGCCACGATGTTCCAACCGAACCGGAGCATCCCGTCCATGGACGTCGATTTGGACGGCAGGCCGGGAAACCAGCCCGATCCGGCCGCCACTATAACGAGCATGACGACAAACTGGACCAGTTGCTGCGCCACAAGCGCCCAATAGCCGGCGCCTCCGGCAGCGAGAGCTGCCGCAACGCCGAGCGCAATGGCAGGGGCGATGACGTCTGCCGTTGCAAGCAGGGTAAACCGGAGGTTGCGGTTGAGGTCGGCACGATATTGAGTGGCCATGCCGTTCAGGAGGAAAGTCCATGCCAAGCTTTGCGCGATAGGCACCAAGGCGGGCTGGTGATACATCCAGGCGATCAGCGGGGCAGAAATCCAAACCAGGATGGAGAGCAACAAACCGATGGACGTGTTGATCCAGAACAGATTGTTGCGCTGGCTTCTGGAGAGGGTCTTGGCTTGGATGGCAGCCGTGGACAGGCCGAAATCACGGAAGATGTCCGCGACGCCAATAACTGCTGCGACCATGGCCAGAAGACCGTACTCCGCTGGTGAGAGCAGCCGCGCGAGAATGGCGACGGAGAGGACCTGGACTGCTATTCGTAGGGCTTGTCCGGACATCGTCACGAGGACGCCTCGTGCGGCTTGATTTCCCAGTGATGGCAGGACCTCAGCGTCACTCGTCATACGGTCACCGGGCCTTGTCCCGATGAAAGCTTTCCAGCGAGCGCTGTGCAACGACCAGCAGGTCCTCCGCCTTTGCCAGAACAGAGTCCACCTGCCGCTCGAGGCTGGGAGCGGCACAAGCGGCAAGCGCCACGGCCACGGGATCAGGGTGGCTGCGGAGGTCGACAGTATGGTTCCAACCGAGATCCTGGAACAAGGGAGCAAACTTGCGCGAGTAGGCCAAAGCGACCGCCGGAGTCCCGGATGAGAGCGCGTTCAGGCAGGCATGCATTCGCGATCCAACCACTACGTTTCCGCTAGCCACCAACGTCCTGACGTGAGTGAGCGACGTCGGAATCAGCACCTCGGCCCCGGGAGCGTGCGCGGCTGCAAATTCGCGGATTGCAGGAACGTCATTGTCGGCGACGGGGGAGTCCAGGACATGGGCTAGGAGGCTCACGCTTCTTCCCTCACGCAGCAGCTCCTGATATAGCGAAGCGACGGTCCTTCGGTAGTGGTCGGCGTCCATGTGGGGACCCGGTGCCCACAGGAGCCCCGAGATGTTGAGGATCACGTCACGCTGGGCCGTCCGGAGGGGCTGGGGCAACGCGAACACTACATCTGTGCTTCGCGCATCTACCGGCCGTCCCAGTATTTCAGCCTGGGCGGCACTCGCTGAGTCGCGGGACATGACGGCGGTGGCGGTATTGAGGCTGCGTCGTCCCAGTGCCCGTCCGGCCGTCGAAACAAAGGGGCCTATGGTCTGTGGCCCGAGAACAAGCGGCACGCCGGCTCGACGCACAAGTTCCGCTACCATGCCCATTCCGAAGAGACGCTCCACTCCGTACAGGTCGGCGAAGCTGTCCCCGGACCGAGTATCAATTGCAAGGTCAAAACTTTGTAGCCACTTTTTTAGTCCTCGGTTGCCCGTGACCCACTCCTTGGCAAGGGACTTAGGGCTGCTTAGCGGCATAGGCGCGGTGCCCTTGCCATAGTCCTGGAAGTGGATATCGCAGTCCGGCCATACTCGCTTGACCAAGGCAGCGGTTCCTTCTGCCAGTACGTGCAGCCCAAGGTTGGCAGAGCCTTGATGAGCCCATAGAACTAGGACTCTCATGGCGCAAGGCTCCCTGCCTGGTGAAGGAATGTCCGCCGAATGTCCAATTGTCCCCCTGGCTTAGCACGGCCGCATAAAGCATGGAAGCCGCTGACCGTCTATCAATCCGCACCGGGAATGGAAGACGCCGAGGTAAACCACAATGCTGGTTCAGCGCCCTTTGCCTTGATAAGTCAGCAGACTGCTGGGTCTAATGTAGTTTGTAACTGTGATTTTCACTACAGGTGACGTGGGGGCACTCCGATGTGCGGCCTGCCGGACTCGGGAGAGTGGTAATGACTGATCCGCCCAAGCAGGTATCGCGCCGGAACTTCCTGGCGCTTGCATCGGTTGGTTCACTCCTGTCGGCTTGTACACCCGGCACCGGAACCACAACTGCTCCGCAATCGATTTTCACCATTTCTGACCTGCTCAGTTCGGTCCCCTTCTATATCAGCCACCGCGGATCGGGCGACAACTGGCCCGAACACACCTTGGTTGCGTACGAGAAGTCTCGGGCGCTCGGAGTTGGAGCCCTTGAAATCTCTGTACACGCGACCAAAGACAACGTCTTTGTGTGCCACCACGACTCGAATACTGAGCGTCTCACCGGCGTAAACAGGGAGATCCGGGAGATGACGCTCGATGAGATCGGCCAGTTGCGCAACGATGCCCGGCAGTGGCTCGGTCCTTCCAGTGAGGGGCAGCCGGTTCCCCGGCTTGCGGACGCATTGGAACAGTTTGCCCCCAATTCCGTGATCTTTTTGGAGGATAAATCTGCTATTCATACCCAGCAGCTGCTGGACCTCATGGATTCCTTCCCGGACAGCACC
The DNA here is from genome assembly GCF_040547365.1 of Pseudarthrobacter sp. PvP090. Taxonomy (NCBI): domain Bacteria; kingdom Bacillati; phylum Actinomycetota; class Actinomycetes; order Micrococcales; family Micrococcaceae; genus Pseudarthrobacter; species Pseudarthrobacter sp. PvP090. The sequence continues at coordinate 53,112 of NZ_JBEPPO010000018.1, read as the reverse complement.
AAGCACTTTGTGTGGAAGCAGCAGGCGACGTCGGACCGGTATAAGGAGGCAGCCGCTCGCGGCTACAAGACGTGGGGCTATTTTTCCCCTGACGACTTCGGCAGCTTCGCCTCACGGGCGGCTTTGTTTGACTATGTCGGCATATTCCACTCGGCCACGGACGAACAGTTTCGGGAGTTGGCCAGCTATGGTAAGCCAGTCGTCTGCTGGGAAGTCCACACCCGCAGGCAGCGGGACCGTTTGCTGGACCTAGGTGTGACGATAATGATGTGCTCGAATGCCCCCTACGTAATGACGGACAAGGCTGCGGCGACGGCGGATCAATTTGCAGGTGGCCTCCGGGCTAACGGCGACCTTCCGTGGACTACGGACCGGGGATGGGCGGCGCAACCTGCCATTTTGCCCGCGAGCCGCTCCCTGAGGCTCGAGGGCGGTGACAACCCCGCCTATCGGATGGGCTCGATGTGCCCCATCGGAGGCAACGCCTACAAACTTAGCTTTGAGATGAGGTGGCCCGACGCTCTGCCCGACGAGTCCCAGCATGCCGGTGTTGCCCTTGCCATGGACACAGACGAACCGTACCGCGTCCTGAGGAGTAGCGGCAGCGCAGGTTACCACGTCATTCTTCGCCGTTCCGGGGACATGGAACTCTTTGTGCGTGAAGCGAACGCGGTGACAGGGAATCAGTTGGCGCGGGTCCGCACGCCGGCGCCCCGGAGCGGGACGTGGATGAGCTTCGAACTTGAGGTTACGCCGGAGCGCCTGAAGCTTACACGAGTCGACGGCGACCCACGGACCCTGACTTCCGACAACCGCGCGCACCGCGGCGGGTACTTTTCCCTTAACAAGAATTACGGGGAGGGCCCGGCGGTGGAATTCCGGTCCATTTCCGTTGTCTCCCAGTCCTGACGCAGCGAGCGCGGACCGGTCCCTGCGGTGTCTGCCTCCCACGGACCTCGAACGCCACCGAAGGCCTGAACCTACTCAACTGTCTTCCTGAACGCCTCCTTGCCCGGTGCCGCCCCGGAAGCTTCGCCCTCTCAGCCGCGACGGGCTCGTGGTCACCGAGATGGAACACCACGCCAACCTGATCCCGTGGCAGCAGCTGGCGGAACGGACCGGCGCCACCCTGCGCCACAGTCCGGTCGACTACGCGGGCGCGCTGGACCTTGACGCCGCCGCCCGCATCGTCGGCAGCCGGACTCGCGACCTTGCCTTCACCCATGCCTCCGACGTCCTCGGCACCATCAACCCGGTGGCCGCACAGGGGCCCTCGCACCATGGGGCGGGCTGGCTTCCTGCCCAGCCCGCAGCGGTTCGAGGCCGGAACGCAGAAGATCTCGAAGGCGGCCGTCGCGCTCGCCGAGGCCGCGGGGGCCAGCGCCGGCGAATGCGCTGCCTATGGAGTGCCCAGAGAAGTGCCCAGAGGCAAAATTCGCGACTCCCAAAGTCCCCGGCGACGGCCAGCGCCGGGTAGCTTTGGTGAAAATGATCCTGGGGAAACTGAATGAGACACCATGCGTTCGGGTTGCAGCCATGACCGCCGCCCTGCTGACGCTAAGGGTGTTGACATCGTGCGGAGTTATGAAAACGGGCGGATCAGGGACGGCCGTACCCACGCCCAGCTCCGCTAGCTCGCTTCCTGATTCCAGTACCTCCCCGCTCACGGAAACATGTGCGGGTTACCTTCCGTCGAGCCCGTGCACGACATACACGGGCATTTCCGGAACGACAGACAGCAAATACCTCCCTTGGGTGGCCGCCGGCGGCATCAAGGCACAGCTGAACTCCGCGAACGGTCAACGTCTCCTGACCGTGACAACCAGATGCGGACCCCTGGGCGGGCCAGCGACAGCCAGCGGTAGCACGCTCACTGTCAGGGACATCGCGACCGGTGCGATGCGGTGCATCGGCGAGGGCGGCGACCAGCGGCTGTGGGTGCTGGCCTTCCTGAAACGGCCCATTGAACAGAGCTTCAGCCAAAGCACGCTCACCTGGAAGAGCGGAACAGACACACTCAGCAAAAGCGAGTGGATCCCTACGCGTCAGGGTTGGATGAGGCCAGCGGCTCATAGCAACTTCGCTTAATCTGTAGGGCGAGAATCAGGAACATCACCAATGTCTGTCTCCACGATTTCCCCGGTGCGGGAAGATGGGTCCTTGAGCAATTCTGGCCCCCGCGCCGGTGGGCCGTCCCCTCGAAGGTCGTTCACCCCGGCACAAAAGCTGGCCCATCTGAATGCGTATCAACAGGCCTGTGACGACGGCACCGGCGGCGGGGCATACCTGCGCCGCGAGGGCCTGTATTTATCCCAAATCACCGAGTGGCGCAAGCTCCGCGACGCCGGCGTCCTGGAGGGCAAGAAGGCCGGGGAAAAGATCGGCAAGCCCACTGCTGAACAGGCAGAAATCGGGCGTCTACGCCGGCAGCTGGAGGTGAGTGAACGCAAGCTGGCACGGACTGAAGCTGCGTTGTCGATTATGGAAAAAGCACGACTGCTTTTGGAGGATATCTCCGAAAGCGGGGAGCAGCAGCCCTGGTACAAGAAACCCTGATGTCCGCCTACACCGCCCTCACCGGCGCGGACATCTAAACCAGGGAAGTGGCCGTGATCGCGGGGGTCCCCCGGGCCACAGCGACCCGCAAAGTCCGGACCCCGGCGGAAGACCCGCTGCCTGCCCCGGCACCGGCAAACAAGCTCTCAGCGGCAGAGCGCGCCCACATCCTGGCGACCGTGAACTCGAAGGATTTCATCGACCTGCCGCCGGTGCAGATCTATGCCCGGCTCCTGGATGAAGGCATCTATCTGTGCTCAATCTCCACGTTCTACCGCGTCCTGGAGGAGAACCGGCAGGTCAAGGAACGCCGCCGACAGTCACGCCACCCGCCCCGGGCCATTCCCGAACTGGTTGCGTCCGGGCCCGGACAGGTTTACAGCTGTTATGCCGATGTTGGTCTGTGATCCCAGGTTCCAGGCGGTGGACGGGGTGAAAGGGTCGGCATAATCACAACATCGCGAGGAAGGCCAGGACGGTGTCGGTGGGCTGGTAGCGCACCCTAGCCGCGATGCCGGGTGGGGTGACTTTTGCGATCGCTTCCTCCTTCACGGTCATGTCGGCGTGGAGGTAGACGTTTGTCGTGCCGATCTGTTAGTGGCCGAGCCAGAGAGCGATGACGGTGGTATCGACGCCGGTGTGCAGCAGCCGCATCGCGGCGGTGTGGCGCAGCGTATGCATGGTCACGTGTTTTCCGACCAGCGAGGGGCAGGACGTTACAGCCGTGGTGATGGTGTGGTGGATGCGGTGCTCGATCGCGTCACGGCTGAGACGTCGGCCAGTGCTGGTGGTGAACAGCGCGGCATCGGAGGGGCCACTGTGTTCGGAGATCCATTCATTCATAACGGTGACGGTCGCTGGCAGCAGCGGTGCGGCGTTCTTTGCGGCCCTTGCCGAGGCAGTGGACGTGCGCGCCGACACCGGTGTGGACGTCTGCGATGGTGAGCCCGATGATCTCGCTGATGCGCAGCCCGGTCTGGATCGCCAGGGTGAACTTCGCATGGTCGCGGCGGCCGGTGCGGGTGTCCTGGTCGCAGGCGCGCAGCAGTGCATCGGCTTCGCTGGGGTCCAGCCAGGTGACGATGTTGCGGTGCATTCTCGCCGCCGGGATCGCCAGGACGCGTTGGATCACTTCGGCATGCTCGTGGTTGCGGAATGCGGCGTAACCGAACAAGGAGTGAATCGCGGCTAGGCGGGCGTTGCGGGTGCTGAGGCTGTTGCCCCGAACTTCCTCCAAATAGTGGAGGAACCCGGTGATGGTGTCGGCATCAGGATCGCTGGTTTCCACCAGTGAGGGCGTCTTGCCTTTCAGACCGCAGACGTAGCCGAGAAGCAACGTGAACGTATCGCGGTAGGCAGCGATTGTATTGCCGCTGGCCTGGCGCTGGGTGACCAGCCGGTCGGTGAAGAACGCTTGCAGCAGCGGGGCGAGACTGTTCATGATTCTGCCTGTTCCCGGGTGTTCGCGGCATCAAGGCGGGCGGCAGCGTGAGCGAGCAATTCGGGAACGGCGCTCAGATACCAGTAGGTATTCGCCGGATCGGAATGGCCCAGATGGATCGACAGGGCGGGCATCTTCGCGGCAACATCGGCCTCGTCGCGATACCAGCCCAGCAGCGTGTTCACCGCGAACGTATGCCGCAGGTCGTGCATCCGTGGCTGCCGCGCCGCAGTGCGTAGTCTTGCGGCAGTAGAAGCGTGCACCCAGTTATCGCGAACAGTTGCGTATTCCACCGTTCGCCGTCTGCGTCGGTGAAGAACGCTGGCCTCCGACCGTGGCGCTGGTCATCGCGCCCGTGTGCATAGCGTCGAGAGCGGCAGTGGCGGTCGGGTGGAGCGGAACCAGCCGTGGGTCGCGCCCCTTTCCCCGACTGATCAGCAGCACTCCGGCATCCAAATCGGCGCTGTCCCTGTCCAGTGCGAGGGCCTCCCCGACCCGTAGTCCTGTGGCCGCCAGCAGCGCAAACAACACCGGGTAAGTCTGTGTTCGCGGCCATGAAAAACTGCCCGTAGGCGGCCATAGAACTCGCCCATGGGCACAAACTATTGGCCATTGACATCCACCGCCTGGAACTTGGGATCATAGACCAACATCGGCATAATCACAACATCGGCATAACAGCTGTAGTGGGTATCCGGTTAGCTCAGGTTGTGACGTTCGGGTTCGAATCATGGGAGACGATTTGGCGGTAAGTGGCGGGAGCCTGCTGGGCCCCCAGACCGAGCAGAAACTGGAACGCCGCCATCGGGGTGCTCCGGCGGTTGTAACGGAACGTGAATTCGTCCAGGTAAACCTGCAGGTGCTCATTGCCCACAGAGCGGTGCGTACCCCGCAACCAGGTCTTGAAGTTGCTGATGGCGCGGTGCACGCGGGAAGGACCGGGTCCGTGTCGTCCGCCTTCTTGGCGGCCCGCTGGGAGCGTCGCCGGTGCTCGTAGCCGGCCTTGGCTAACGGGACGTATCCCATCCAGCCGTCGGTGTGGACGATGGCCCCCGCAGCTACGGTCTCCTTCACAAAAGTGCATAACGTCTCGCCGGATGCATTCGGGATGATCCTCATACGCACGCGTCCGGACCCCTGCCCGCGAACCTCTACCGCGACCACCACCTGCACGGCCTTTGCGGTGAGATTCTTGCCGCCACGGCGCCCGGTCTCGCGGCCTCCGACCTCGCATTCATCAACCTCGACCTCACCCGTCAGCAACGTGCGTTCGGGGTTCACCAGGGCGCGCCGCAGCTTGTGCAGCATGGTCCACGCCGTTTCATAGCGGCTCAGTCCGAGTTGGCGTTGCAACTGCCGCGCGGAGATCCCCGGTGTTCCAGTCGTCATCAGGTAAGCCGCCCAGAACCAAAGGTGTAGGGCGGTGTGCGTCTTGTGCAGCACCGTTCCGGCGGTCAGCGAGACCTGGTAATGGCAGGCAGCGCATTCCCAAAGCCCGCGTGTGGCGATCGGCCATGCCGATTGCCCCCTGCATCGGGACAGACATAGCCCTTAGGCCAGCGACAGTCGAACATGTAGTCCAGGCAAGCCTGTTCGTCGCCAAACCTCGCTTGAAACTCCAGGATCGTCCGCGGAAAGTCTGGTCTGGCCATGTTCCCAAGCTACCTGAGCTAACGGGATACCCACTACAGCCGTTATGCCGACGTCGGCATAACAGCTGGGACATCGCCAAATTAGCTGGCCCGATCAAGGGCAAATACTACGATTGCTACGTCATGATCGACATCTATTCGCGCTACATTGTCGGCGCCTACGTCCATGCCCACGAGTCCGGGGAACTGGCGGTGGAAATGATGAAGGAAATCTTCGGCATCCACGGCATCCCGCAGATCGTCCACGCCGACCGTGGCACCTCCATGATGTCCAAAACAGTCGCAGCCCTGCTCTCGGACCTGGAGGTCACCCGGTCCCATTCCCGGCCGCGGGGCAGCAACGATAATCCGTACAGTGAGGCCTGGTTCAAATCGCTGAAGTTCGCCCCGGCCTTCCCCGAACGCTTCGGTTCCCTGCCCGACGCGAGGGCCTTCAGGGGCTCCTTCGTCGACGGGTATAACCACACCCATTGCCACACCGGAATTGGACTCAACACACCGGCAGACGTGCACTACGCACTGGCCGCCTGCAAAGCCCTTGAACGCGCCAAAACCCTGGCCGCCGCACGGGCAAAACACCCGAACGATTCACCACCAACAACGACCCCAAGATCATCGCCATCCCCGACGCCGCCTGGATCAACAAACCAGCCGATAAAACCGACACAAAGCAGCAGCCTAACTCCCACTGGCCTCATTCACCTTGACAAATTCCGGATCCGTGGGCTAAGCCCATACTGGGGCTTGACTCAACTGCCAAGTTCATCAAAATCCCGATTTGACGCCGGACGGCATTGACGTCCAGGGCGCGCCGGAGACCTTCAGCGTGATGTTGCTTTGTCCGGGCATCCGGTCGGCCGTGATAGTGCGCACCGAGGCGGTGCTGAATGCGCGCCGGCCTGATCGCCGCCGACAAGCCGTCCCCGGGCAGCCGTTTTCCGGCACGGGTCCGTTGCGCCGGAACCAGGCCGGCAATTCCTCCTAAGTTCAAGCGGGACCCGCGTAACACCGGAGGCCCGGCAAGTAGAGACCACGCTGCCCGGGTACGGGGACCGCGTAGCCGGACCCTGCGCGAGCCAACGGGCGGCCGCCGTGGCAAGTACCTTCGATCCCGGTTCCTTTGCAAGCTCCCGCGAATTCGAGTACGGACTACCGGTGCGCGGGTGCCGTCCGGTTCGCTAAATTATATTCAGCACCAGAAACCACCGGACAAAGAATCCCGACGAGGTATCCCGACAAAAGGATCCTCACGAAGAACTTCAGACGGTGGAGCCATGCCAGCGACTGCGGCCCAGGCACCCGATGAAGCTGCCGGGACCGCCAGTGCGGTGAACAATGGTCGGCCCTGATGCAGCTAACAAAAAGATCACTTCCGAAAGGTCTCCCAAAATGGTTCCCGCCCCGTGCGTGAACCCCTTTGACGGAGCCGACGGCGTCGGAACCTTCTGAGACCGAGGTTCCTCCCCCCAGCCGCCGTCGGCTCCCTAAGCTTTCAGTGGCCCCAGTCCTGGCTCGGCCGCCCGGTGGACGGGCGGCCGTGCCAGACCTGTGACGGCGCGGACCAGGATCATGCCGCGATGCGGCAGCCCCCCGGCCTTCGGCCCGAACAACACACGCGTGGCAGGGCACCAGCCACTACGAATGCGGGACGAATCCGACTACTTGGTTTTGAACCCACAGCCACTCGCTAATCCTGAGTACACCTACGTAGCCCAGGTCCCGCAGCCACGACGGTAATCGAGTAGCAGTTACGCATCCAGAAATTTACCGCTGTCAATAAGTTGGACCTATCGGTAGTCATAACTTTGATTGCGAAGGTCTCTCTCATGTTTCAGCAAGAAGCCGGCCTGCCTGCGGGCAGCGGCAGAACAGATGTGATGTCAGCCGCCCAACATCCGGGGAAGGGGCGGCAAGAGAAGAACTATGCCCGGCAAAAAACCGTTGAGGACGTCGTCGCGGCGCTGACATCGGGATCGGGCTGCGGGGCAATAATTGTTGGGGAACACGGGGCTGGAAAGTCCTTTATTGCCCAACGGGCCCTCGAACAGCTGGGGGATGACTACTTGGTGGTTCAGGTCCGGGGCAGTTCCATTTCATCCAAACTCCCCTACGGGGCCCTGAGCGTACTGCTCAACGAACTCGATGCCTCCCACCTTGAGCACCCACTGATGGTGCTGCGGGGCTTGACCCAACTGCTGCACACCCGGGCCCAGGGCCGCAGCGTCGTGCTCTTTGTCGATAACGCCCATGACCTCGACGAGCTTTCCACCATGATGGTTGCCCAGCTCTGCGCCGGCGGACACGTCCTGCTGCTGGCGGCGTGCGTGGACCTGCCCAATCTCGGCAGCGACATCATGGGACTCTGGAAGGACGATCTGCTGCGCCGGGTGGACCTTGGCCCCTTCGATTTCCACGAAACGGCCGACAGCCTTGCCCAGGAGTACGGCGGACATTTCTCCCACACCGCGGCGCGCGCCCTCTGGAACGCCAGCGGCGGCAACGCCCTATTCCTGCACTCACTGGCACGGGAGCAGATCAAGCTCGGAATTATTGTCCGCCACGAGAATTCCTGGGTTTTGGGGGACAGGCCCGTGGCACTGGCCGGTGAAATCCGGGACGTGCTCAAGGCCCGCCTGAACCGGCTCAGCCCGGGCCAGCGCGATGTATTCGAGCTCCTGTCGCTCGCCGGAGCGTTGCCCCTTCAGACCCTGATGAGTGTGTCCCGGGCGCAGGACATCGACACACTGCAGGAGCGGGCGCTGATCCGCGTCAGCCATGACCACCCGCCCATGGTGAGCATCGCCAACCCGGTCACGGCCGGAATCGTTGCCAGCGTAGTCCCGCCGGGCCGCAGTGCGGAGCTTCGCCGCCGGTTGGGAGCGGTCCTCCAGGACCAGGACCTCAGCGACTTCACGGGGTCTACAGCCGTGGCGTGGGCGCTGGACTGCGGGGAAGAGGTGGAGCCCAGACTGGCACTGGCGGCGGCACGCCTCGCTAACAAGGCATCCGACCCGCAGTCCGCCCTGAGGTTTGCCCGGGAAATCGCGGGTGGAGGGACGCTGGCGGACGTAGCCGTCGAATCTGCCCGGGCATTCATCTCCCTGCACAATGACGAAGCAGCCCGACGCGTCCTGACTGACGTCGAGCAGCGGGCGGGTGACGGACTGGCACTGGATGAGTGGGCCTCGCTGCAGCTGCTTTGGGCTGAACTGGACCGACGCAGCCCCGCACCACCGGCGACCGCCCTGGCCAGGTTGCAGGAGATTGAACTGCGGCTCACGGTGTCCGGGGATTCCGTGGCGGGCCATGGTTCGGTGGCTGACAAGGTGCGCCTGGCCTATGCCGAGCTGGCCGCCTTCGAAGGCCGATATGGTGATGTCCTGCAAATGTTCGAGGACACGGACTCCGGCGACCTCGGCAGCGAATCGAAGATCATGGCCGCTAGTCTGCTGTGTGAGGCGAAGGCGGTCACTGGTGACGTCCTGGGCGCTGTAGGTCTCGGCAGGCAAGTCATTCTCGCCGCTGGCGCCCTCGATCTTTCCGACGGGTCGATTCGGGAAATCCGCGGCAGATTCCTGTTGCTCCTGCTGGTGTCGGCGAAGTTCCGGGAGGCAGCGGACTTCCTTGCCGACACCTCGGAATCCTGGGACGAGCAAGCCAGGCTGGGAGGCATGTTCGAGATCGGCCAGGGGGTCGTGGACCTCCATCGCGGTCACCTCACGGGGGCCATTCAGCGGCTGCAGTCCGGGGTATGGCAGCTCCGGGTGCATGATCCGGACGCCGTGGCCGGACTCGCGACCGCTGCCTGCGCTTATGCCTTCGCGCTTCAAGGCGATGAGGAGAAAGCCGGCGCCCTGCTCGTGGAAGTCGAGGTGCAGCAGCCCCGGGCGTCGTGGCTGGTGAAGCGGATGACTCGGTACTTTGAGCTGTCCGCCAAAGCGGAAATCGGCCAGAAGACCGAGGCCCTTCGCGCGCTGAAGCTGGAAGCCGACATAGATACGGACGCGTCGGCGCTTGCCACCGGCCTGCAGTTCCTGTCGGCCGTAGCCCGGCTGGGTGATCGTCAGGCAAGCCAGAAACTCAGTGATCTTGCGGATCAGGTCACGGGGCAATTCGCCAGCTTGTGCTCCCGGCTGGCGGAAGGGTTGGCGGATGCCGACAGCGAGGAGTTACTGGCCACGTCCAAGGATGCCGATGCAGCAGGCCATGCGGTTTTCGCCAGGGATGTGACGAGGAAAGCGGTCAGCTGCGCCAACGACGCCGGGAACCGCATCTCACTCCGGATGGCCCAGCGCACGCAGCAGTCCTTGGAGGACCGGTTCGGCAACCCCAGGAACGGCGTGCTCTCGCTGCTGACCTCGACCTTGACTGCCCGGGAATCTGAGGTAGCAGTCCGGGCGGCCGCGGGAACGTCCAACCGGAAAATCGCTGACGAGATGCACGTTTCCGTCCGTACGGTTGAGGGTCACCTTTATCAGGTGTACGCGAAACTCCACGTCGCGAGCAGGTCGGAACTCAAAGATGTCATCTCCGGTCCAGTGGAACACGCCCGCCTCGGCTAACCGACCCGGTGCCCCAACCTCCGTGTCGTCCGACCGGACCCGGCCTACTCATCTTCGGGCGGTCCGGGAGCCGCCGTGCTGCCGCAGGGAAGGCCGCTGGTGGAAAGCCTGACTGAGTCCGCCACCTTGGTTGGCCGGTCCGGCATCGTCAAGGACATCGTCAGATGCCTGCGCGACGGCGGGACCTCCGGCGCCCTCATCGTCGGCAACCCAGGCACCGGGAAGACCGCCGTTTCGCGGGCGGTTATCCGCGAGCTCCGGCCACACACGGCCGTTATCCGACTCGCAGCAACTCCGGCCCTGTCTGCTGTGCCTTTCGGCGCTCTCTCGCCTTATCTCGGCGAGCTGCCCGCCCACGATCTGGATTCATTTGCTGCCGTCGTCAAGGCCGTGACCGACGGGATCAAGTCCCAGCCCAGCAGGCCGCTCTTCGTGATCGATGACGCCCAGTGCCTGGACCGCGGGACGACGCAGCTTGTGGCGCAGGCCGTAGCGACCGGTGCTGCCAGCGTCCTGGCCACGTGCCGGCCGGGTTTGCTGATCCCCGAGGAATTCCTGGCGCTCTGGGACGACGGGATCCTGGCGAAGTTTGACCTTGAGCCGCTCAGCCGGGCCGAGGTGCACCAGCTCTGCGAGCAGGTGCTCCGTGCCGATGTCTCGCCCTGGGCCAGTGCGCTGTTGGCAGATGCTTCCGCCGGTAACCCGTTTATGCTGCTGTCCCTGATCGAACATGCACGGGACACGGGGACCCTGGCATTGCGCCACGGCACCTGGTTCCTCATCTCATCTCCCGCCCTGGCCGATATTCCGGTGGCCGACCTGATCGGTCACGAACTGCGGTCGATGTCACCCGAGGAAAGGACCGCCGCCGCGATTGTGGCCCTGGCGGGACCGTTGTCGCTGGGCCAGCTGCTGGGGTTCGGCGGACCGAAGGCAGTCGACGCCCTGGAAAGGGCCGGGATTATCAGCGTGTCACGAGGAGCCGACCGGACGGTCCGTCCCGCGAGCCCGCTGATAGGCGAGATCATTCGCCGTTGGGTTCCGGCGGGAAAGAGCGCCGGATTGCGGGCCAGCTTCGTGTCACTTCCTCCGGGTGGGTCAGTGCCCGCGGACGCATTCCTGAACCGGATCCGGTGGGCGCTGGACTGCGGCGCCGCCGTGCCGGCGGACGAGCTCCTCAAAGCGGCTTGTACCGCCAACGTCGCGCTCGACGCCCCGACCGCGTTGAGGACCGCGGAGGCGATCTCCGATGATGCGAAACTTCCCGAGGCCCGGGTGCAGATGGCCTACGCACGGTACCTGCAGGGCGACCGCCAGCACTCGGCACGGCTCCTGGCGCTCGCGGAACCCATTCCCAACGAAAACTCCCGCTATCTGGCGGCCCTGTTGTCCGCCCGGCTGGCGGGACGGACACGGTTGCCGGCGAACGGCGTTGCCTCCGCCCTCAGCCGTGGGGGCGCCGCCGGGCCGGGGCCATCGTGGCTGGACCTGGCCGCGGTTGCCCGGGCGGGAGGCACCGCAGCCAGCCCGCCGAACGGGACTCAGTGGAACGGCGGCCAGGAAGACCGTGAGGGCGGGCTCAGCCGGCTCGTGGTGGCCGCGGGGGAGCGGCAGGAAATTAGGATCCCGGCTGAGTCGCTGCTCGCCGAACTGCTCTGTGCCAAGGGCCGGGTGGTGGACGGTCTTGGGCTAGCCCGCGAGGCCTGGCAGGGTGCGCAAAGCGCCAGCCTGGCACTGCCGCTCGTGTACGAAGACCTCCTCGTGCGGTACAGCCTGAGCCTGAACTGGGCCGGGGAATGGGACGCGCTCGCCGCAGCCCTCGATGAGTACGAGGCTGACTATCCCTCGCGGCTGCTGCTCAGCGGTGGCATCCTGCACTTGATGAGGGGCCTGGCGCGGGTCCGTCAGGGACGCTTTCCCGAGGGAATTGCCGAACTCGTTCTTGGCGTCGAGGATCTCACCATTGCCGACCCCTGGGAATTGCTGCCCTTCGCCCATTCCGTCGCAGCATACGCCGCGTCCGTGGTGGGTCACACACGGGAGGCGGACGAGCACGCTGCCGCCTTCCGGCTGTCCCGCTACCGGGGGCCGGGGGCCATCCCGCTTCTCGCCGAAGCGTACTCGACCGCGGCCGGCGGAGCGCCTGGTGGTGTTTCCGAGGTCGGCAAGAGGCTCGCGGGCCTGGCGGAGGAGGCCAAACGGCAAGGTTTGCGGGGGATCGAGACGGACATCAGAAGGATTGCCGTGCGCCGCGGCGACACACAAGCGGCGGACGGCCTGGCCCGAAGCAGCCTCGCCGTTGAGGGGCGGGAAGCCGGCATGCTGCATGACTATGCGCTCGCGGTGCTTCACGCCGACGACGCCGAACTCGTCAGGATCAGCGACATGGCATTGCGCGCGGGCTATGTCTTGCTGGCGCTCGAAGCAGCGCAACAAGCGGAACGATGCCTCGCCGAAACCACGGACAAGCGGAAATTGCTGGCTGTCCAGCGCAAGATCCACAACCGGATGACGGCCGCCGGAATGTCCGCCCACATTGACCTGGTCCGGCCTGAACAGGATGCGGAACTTACCGCCAGGGAAGCCGAAATCCTGGACCTGGTGTCCGGCGGAGCCACAAATGCTGAGATAGCCCGGCGGCTCTGCGTGTCCCAGCGGACCGTGGAAGGACACCTCTACCGGGTGTTCGCCAAACTGGGCGTCAGCCGGCGCGTCGACCTCATCGATACCGGCGGCGATCCACACCGGCCCTGAGGCCCTCCCAGAGCGACAACACAGGGGGACAACACAGGGGGACAACACGGCGGGACAACACGGCGGGACAACACGGCGGGACAACACGGCGGGACAGCCCGGCGTACCCGCAGAACCGCCGGCAGAATCCGGTGCGCCGTTCCGTGGGATGATGGAAAGTAGTCCATTTCACCCGATCCGAGGAGGCCAGCGTGGCTTTTGTGCCGACGTCAGAGTCCCGGGCCCTGCTCTCGCCTGCCCTGACCGACGACGAGGTGTTGCGGATCCGCAATGACTTCCCCATCCTCGCCAGGCCCATGGGCGGTCACCCCCTGATCTATCTCGATTCCGGGGCGACCTCGCAGAACCCGATCAGTGTGATCGAGGCCGAGCAGGAGTTCTATGAGCAGCGGAACGCTGCCGTGCACCGCGGCGCGCACCTGCTGGCCGTCGAAGCCACGGAGTCCTTCGAGGACGCCCGCGAGACCCTGGCTGCCTTTGTGGGCGCGGGAGCCGAGGAGATCATCTGGACCTCCAACGCCACCGAAGGCCTGAACCTGCTCAGCTACGCGTTCCTGAACTCGTCCTTGCCGGGTGCCGCCGGACCGGCGGCACAATTCGCACTGGGAGCCGGCGACGAGATTGTCGTCACCGAGATGGAGCACCACGCGAACCTCATCCCGTGGCAGCAGCTCGCGGAGCGCACCGGGGCAACCCTTCGCTTCATCCCCGTCGACGACGCCGGTGGGCTGGATCTCGACGCTGCCGCGGCGCTTATCGGCCCCGCCACCAGGGTCCTCGCCTTCAGCCACGCCTCGAATGTCCTGGGCACCATCAACCCGGTCAAGACCCTGGTGGCGATGGCCCGCCAGTTCGGCGCCCTGACCGTGCTGGACGCGTGCCAGTCGGCTCCGCACCTGCCCCTTGACGTGAAGGACCTGGGCGTCGACTTCGCGGTCCTCTCGGGCCACAAGATGCTGGGGCCCACCGGCATCGGCGTGCTGTACGGCCGGTCCGAACTGCTGAACGCGCTGCCCCCGTTCCTCACCGGGGGGTCGATGATCACCACGGTGACGATGGAGCGCGCCGCCTTCCTCCCCGCCCCGCAGCGCTTCGAGGCGGGCACCCAGAAGGTCTCCCAGGCCATCGCACTCGCCGCTGCCGCGAACTACCTCACCGAGACGGGCATGGACCGAGTCCACGCCTGGGAATCCCTGCTCGGGCAGCGCCTCGTCGAAGGCCTCTCATCCATTCCCGGCATCCGGGTCCTCGGGCCGGCCCCCGGAGAGGAACGGATCGGCCTCGCTTCCTTCGACGTCGCCGGTGTGCACGCTCACGACGTCGGGCAGTTCCTGGACAGCAAGGGAATCGCCGTCCGGGTGGGCCACCACTGCGCACAACCGCTTCACCGGCGCCTGGGCCTGACGGCCAGCACCAGGGCCAGCACCTACCTGTACAACACAACGTCTGACGTGGACACGTTCCTCGCGGCTGTCGCCGGGGTCCGTGCCTACTTTGGAGCCTAAGGACTTTTCCGCATGAGCCTCGAACAGCTGTACCAGCAGATCATCCTGGAACACGCGAAACTGCGTACCGGCAGCGGACTGGCGGAGACGCCCGTTCCCGCGGGGGCATCGTCCGGGCAGTCCCACCAGCTCAATCCTGTCTGCGGGGATGAGATCACGGTCCGCGTGGCGGTGTCTGACGGGAAGGTCGCCCAGCTCCGCTGGGACGGCGAGGGTTGTTCGATTTCCATGGCCTCGGCCTCGGTGCTTGCCGAGCTCGCCGAAGGGATGGAGGTCGGCAGCTTCACGGCGGTCATCGACAACTTCCGGGACGTTCTGCGGTCGCGGGGGAAACTCGCCGCGGACCCCGAGGTCCTCGGCGACGCAGCTGCCTTTGAGGGCGTCTCAAAATACGCCGCCCGGGTGAAGTGCGCCATGATCTCCTGGGTTGCGGCCGAGGACGCCCTGGCGCAGGCGCTCGCGCCCAGCACCACGGCCCCTTAGGACCTCGGCCGCTGCCGGCAGGTCAAGCCGGGAGCATTGGCCGCGCACTTAGCCGAGCAGGCCGGCAATCCCGATGGCCGCCGTCGCCGCCCCGAGCAGCATGGAGACGCTGACCAGGACGACGTGAACAGTAAGGAAGCGGGTGGCTTTGCCGTTCGCGTCGCGGGACCGTGGATCCTTCATCACCCGGCGCAGGAATTGCGGCCAGACAGCGAGGGACCAGAGTCCGGCGACGATCAGGACGACGGCCAGGATTGCCGGCAGCTCCATGTACTAGTGGCTTTCGAGCCAGGCCTGGGCCTGGGTGGACTGGATTTTCAAGGCCTTGCCCACCATCGGTTCGGCCGCTTCGGCGATCTTCCCGCCGAGGAACGGCACCGAGGACGTGACGTTGCCCTCGAGCTCGATCCTGGTGCTGCCGCCGTCGGCCACGAGGCGCTGGACTGCGCTGACGTCGAGCGGTGCGCCGGAGACCTTAAGGGTGATGTTGCTGCGCCGGGAGCCGTCGGCGGCCGGGGCATCCCAACTCTCGAGCTGGGTCACCTTGAGGCTTTCGCCGACAAACTTCCGGGCCATCTCCGGCATCCTCGTGGTCGGGACGGTCCGCACGGTCGTCGTGCTGAAGGCTCCGGCCGTGTCGCCATCGACGGCGAAGGATTCAAGAGTGCCACCGACGAGTTCACTCGTGTGGCGCAGGAAGTCCTCATTCACGAAGACTTCGGTGACTCGGTCAACGCTGTGGGGAAGGTTGGTGGA
Source organism: Pseudarthrobacter sp. PvP090 (assembly GCF_040547365.1). Taxonomy (NCBI): domain Bacteria; kingdom Bacillati; phylum Actinomycetota; class Actinomycetes; order Micrococcales; family Micrococcaceae; genus Pseudarthrobacter; species Pseudarthrobacter sp. PvP090. The sequence goes on along the minus strand of NZ_JBEPPO010000018.1, from coordinate 37,403 downwards.
TGCGCTCAATGCCATTGGGGTCCTCCGTGGGGTGGAACTAGTCGTTTCGGGCTCCCAACATCTTACGCGGTGTGCCCGGCCGGCTTTGATTCCTGCTCTTGGAGGGTCTTCGCCGCGGCGGTGATATTCCGCGACATGGCAGGAAAGATCAGGCTGTGGAACGGCAGTACCGCCAGCCAGTACAAGCGGCCGCTGAGACCCTTGGGGAAGAAGATTGCCCGCTGGCGGTAGCGGCTGCCCGTTCCCTCCGGCTCCACCGACAGCTCCAGCCAGGCCCGGCCCGGCGCCCGCATTTCGGCTCGCAGCCGGAGCAGCCTGCCGCGATCGATCCGCTCCGCCCGCCACCAGTCCACCACTTCGCCTTCGGCCAGCAGGTGCGGGTGCCGCCGGCCGCGCAGCAGCCCGGCTCCGCCGGTCAGCTTGTCCAGCCAGCCGCGGACGCGCCAGGCCAGGGGCATGGAATACCAGCCGTTCTGCCCGCCAATCCCTTCGATAATGGTCCAGACGTGCTTGGGATCAACGTCGCTGGCGTAGCTGCGCTCGTCCAGGTAGACGAGGTGGCCGGCCCACTCCGGGTCGGAGGGAAGCGGATCGGCGTCCGCCCCGGCACTGGCCCACGTGGTTTCCACCTGGCCGTCGCGCTCCTTGCCCAGGGCGAGGGCGACTGCCCGGCGATACGGGGTGAGTCCTCCTTCGGGCGGGGGGATGTACGCGTCGATGTCGTGCTCCCGGGAGACAGCGTCGTGCTGGAGCGACTCCACAAGCGGCAGGGACATCGACAGCGGAATCGGCGTGGTCAGGGCGACCCACATGCCCGCGAGCTTGGGCGCGGGAATGGGAAGCGCCAGCACCACGCGGTGCGGGAGCCCGGCCTCCGCGGCGTATTCCTGCATCATGCCCGCGTAGCTGAGGACCTGGCGGCAGCCGATGTCGAAGGTGCGGTTGATCGGGCCTTCGAGCGCTGCCGCCCCGACGAGGTAGTGCAACACGTCGCGCACCGCGATCGCCTCGATCTTGTTGCGCACCCAGCTGGGGGCGGGCATCAGCGGCAGCGTCTCGGACAGGTGCCGGATCATTTCGAACGACGCCGAACCGGAGCCGATCACGACGCCGGCCTGGAAAACGATCGCGTCGACCGAACTGTCGAGGAAGACCTTGCCCACGGCTTCTCGCGACCTCATGTGGGTGGAGAGTTCGGCGCCGGCGGGGTGCAGTCCGCCCAGGTAGACGATCCTGTCCACGCCGGCGTCGGCCGCGGCCCGCGCCGCCGTCTCGGCCATCGCCTTTTCCTTGGATTCGAAGCCCGAGCCGGCCGCCATGGAATGGACCAGGTAGTAGAGCACGTCCACACCGTGAAGGGCCTCGCGCAGCGCCCCGCCGTCGTCGAGGCTGCTCTGGACAACCTCGACGTCGGGCAGCCACGGAACGCCGGCAATTTTGGCCGGCGTGCGGACCAGGACCTTCACTGTGTGTCCGGCCTCCAGCAGCCGGGGGACGAGCCTGCCGCCGATATAGCCGGTCGCGCCGGTGACGAGAACCGTCTTCGGCCTGCCGGTCGGTGCCGGGGCGGTTGGTGCGGATTCGGGGGTGCCGGTCATGGTGACTCCTTGTCGTCTATGAGGCATTCGGAGCGCCAGGCCGTTCGGACGGCCGCGTGTCCTGCCAGCCTAGCCCCGGGCCGCCCCGGCCGGGGGGTCCGCGGCCCCGGGGGGCGGACTGATCGCGGTGCGGACCCGTGTCCGGGCTGCGCGGTAGGCTTGGGGTACCCCGGGATTCCCACGAATTTCGGCTATTCGTGTTGCCTGCATCCCCGTGATCCCTTCAGGAGCGACAGCTATGAGCCTCAACGGCCCCTCTCTCACCGGTTTGCGCCGTGTCCTCGCCGAAGACCGGAACTACGCCCGCGTCCGGGCCGAAGCCGCCCGCGGTTTCGCCTCCCGCAGCGAGGACTACCAGATCAGCGCCCCCGCCGGATTGCGCTCGGCGCTGCTCGCGGAAATGGCCGATGGACTGATCGCCCTAGCGGACAACACCGCGACGGCAGCGGGCCGCGGCCCCGCGCCGGTCGTCCTGGCCATCACCGCGACCGGCCGGGAAGCCGAGGATCTCACCGAGGCGCTGCGCGCCTTCCTGCCGGCCGACGCCGTCGCCGAGTTCCCGAGCTGGGAAACGCTCCCTCACGAACGGCTCTCCCCGCGCTCGGACACCGTGGGCCGGCGCCTGTCGGTGCTGCGCCGGCTCGCGCACCCCGAAACCTCCGCGAGCGGGGCGCTGCGCGTTGTCGTGGCCCCGGTGCGCGCCGTCGTCCAGCCCATCGTGGCGGGACTGGGCGAACTGGTCCCGGTCACCCTGAAGGTGGGCCAGGAGGTCCCGTTCAGCAATGTCGTCCGGAGCCTCGCCGACGCCGCCTACGCCCGGGTGGACATGGTGACCCGGCGCGGAGAGTTCGCCGTCCGCGGCGGCATGCTGGACGTCTTCCCGCCCACCGAGGACCACCCCATCCGAGTGGAGTTCTTCGGCGATGAAGTGGACCAGATGCGCTGGTTCGCCGTCGCAGACCAGCGCTCGCTGACCGCGCCCGGGGTGCACCACCCCACCGAACTGCACGCCCCGCCGTGCCGCGAAATCCTGATCACGCCCTCGGTGATGTCCCGCGCGGCGACGCTGAAATCGCAGCTGCCGGCCGCCGCGGACATGCTTGAGAAGATCGCCGGCGGCATCGCCGTGGAAGGCATGGAGTCGCTGGCCCCGGTGCTGGTGGACGCCATGGTGCCGTTCCTGGACCAGTTCCCGGCCGGTTCGATGGCGGTCGTGATCGAACCCGAGAAGGTCCGGACCCGCGCCCATGACCTCGCCGCCACCAACGAGGAATTCCTCGAGGCGGCCTGGTCCACGGCGTCCGACGGCGGCACCGCGCCCCTGGACTTGAGCTCGGCGGCGTCGGCGGCCCTGCACTCGGCCAGCTTCCGTTCCCTCGCCGAAACCCGCGCCGCAGCCCTCGAGCACGAGGTGTCCTGGTGGTCGATCACCTCACTGGCCACCGACGAGGAACTGCTGCCCGACGTCGACGTCCTGAACCTGCACGCCCGCGAACCCCGCGGCTACCAGGGCGACGTCGCCGAAATGATGGCCTTCATCGGCTCGCACGTGCGCGAACAGTGGCGGATCGTCGTCGTCACGGAAGGTCCCGGCCCGGCCCAGCGGCTCGCCGAACTCTTCCACGACAACGACATCCCCTGCGCCCGGGTCGACTCCCTCGACGACGACCCGCAGGCCGGGCTGATCGAGGTGACGACGGCCGCCGTCGGACGCGGTTTTGTCCTGGAACCGCTCAAACTCGCCCTGCTGACCGAGGCTGACCTGCTGGGGCGGACCTCCGCCGGTTCCACCAAGGACATGCGCCGGATGCCGTCGAAGCGGCGGAACGCCGTGGATCCGCTGCAGCTCGTGGCCGGCGACTCCGTGGTCCACGAACAGCACGGCATCGGCCGGTTCGTGGAACTGATCCAGCGCAGGGTGGCAGGTGGCGGGGACGGGGTGCGCGAATACCTCGTGCTGGAGTACGCGCCGTCCAAGCGCGGCGCCCCGGGCGACCGGCTCTTTGTGCCCACCGACCAGCTGGACCAGGTCACCCGCTACGTCGGCGGGGACACCCCGGCGCTGAGCAAGATGGGCGGCGCGGACTGGGCCAGCACCAAGTCCAAGGCCCGCAAGGCCGTCAAGGAAATCGCCGGCGAGCTGATCCGGCTCTACTCGGCCCGGATGGCCTCCCGCGGCTACGCCTTCGGCCCGGACACCCCGTGGCAGCGCGAGCTCGAGGAAGCGTTCCCGTATGTGGAAACCCCGGACCAGCTGACCACCATCAACGAGGTCAAGGCGGACATGGAGCGGGAGATCCCGATGGACCGGCTGATCTCCGGCGACGTCGGCTACGGCAAGACCGAGATCGCCGTCCGGGCCGCGTTCAAGGCCGTCCAGGACGGCAAACAGGTCGCCGTGCTGGTGCCCACCACGCTGCTCGCCCAGCAGCACTACGAGACCTTCACCGAACGCTTCTCCGGCTTCCCGCTCGTGGTCAAGCCGCTGTCCCGCTTCCAGAGCGGCAAGGAGGCCAAGGAAACGGCCGACGGCGTGAAGGCTGGTTCCGTGGACGTCGTGATCGGCACGCACCGGCTGCTGTCCAAGGACTTCGGCTTCAAGGACCTCGGCCTCGTGATCGTGGACGAGGAGCAGCGCTTCGGCGTCGAGCACAAGGAAGCGCTCAAGAAGATGCGCACCAACGTGGACGTCCTGGCCATGAGCGCCACCCCGATTCCCCGGACCCTGGAAATGTCGCTCACCGGCATCCGCGAGACCTCCACGCTGGCCACCCCGCCGGAGGAGCGCCACCCGGTGCTGACCTATGTGGGCCCGTACACGGACAAGCAGACGTCCGCGGCGATCCGCCGTGAACTTATGCGCGAGGGCCAGGTGTTCTTCGTGCACAACCGGGTGTCCACGATCGACCGCACCGCGGCGAAGATCCGCGAACTGGTCCCGGAGGCCCGGGTGGAGGTGGCGCACGGGCAGATGTCCGAGAGCCGGCTCGAGCAGATCATCGTGGATTTCTGGGAGAAGCGCTTCGACGTGCTGGTCTGCACCACCATCATTGAGACGGGCCTGGACATCTCCAACGCGAACACGCTGATCGTGGACGGGGCGGACAAGTACGGGCTGTCCCAGCTGCACCAGCTGCGCGGACGCGTGGGCCGCGGCCGCGAACGCGCCTACGCGTACTTCCTGTACCCCTCGGAGAAGCCACTGGGCGAGGTGGCGCTGGAACGGCTCAAGGCCGTCGCCACCCACAACGAGCTCGGCGCCGGCATGCAGCTGGCCATGAAGGACCTTGAGATCCGCGGCGCCGGCAACCTGCTCGGCGGGGAACAGTCCGGCCACATCCAGGGCGTCGGCTTCGACCTTTACATTCGCCTGGTCGGCGAGGCCGTCGCGGAATACCGCGGCGAGGCCGAGGAGAAGGCCGCGGAGATGAAGATCGAGCTGCCGGTCAACGCGCACCTGCCGCACGACTACGTGCCGGGCGAACGGCTGCGCCTCGAGGCCTACCGCAAGCTCGCCTCGGCCATCACCTACGAGGCGATCGACGAGGTGCTCGCGGAGCTAGTGGACCGCTACGGCGAGCTTCCGCTGCCGGCCAAGAACCTCATCGACGTCGCCCGCTTCCGGGTGGGCGCCCGCGAGGCCGGGCTCAGCGACGTTGCCCTGCAGGGCAACTTCATCAAGTTCTCCCCGGCGCAGCTGCCGGAGTCCAAGCTGATGCGGCTCACCCGGATGTACCCCGGTGCGCAGTCCAAGCCGGCCCTGGTCGCGGTGCTCATCCCGAAGCCCAAGACCGCCCGGATCGGCGGCCGGGACCTGCAGGACGCCGAAATCCTCGAGTGGGCCAACGGCGTCATCCGCAATATCTTCTCCGACGCCCCGCTCACAGTGGCTTAGCCGGTGATGGGAGGACACCACGCCGCGTCGGGGGCCGCGGCGTGGGTGGCTATTGCCTCGACGGGGCCGTACACGCTGGGCTGGTATCCGCTGGACGCGACCGGGATTGTGATCGGCGGGATGGCGACGGCGGGCACGGCCCTCGTCTGCGACTGGGACCACCGCTCCAGCACGGTGGCGCAGTCGCTGCCGCCGCTGTCGAACGTGATCGCCGTCGGCATCGAAAACGTCTCCGGCGGGCACCGGCAGGGCACGCATTCCCTGCTCGGCGCGGCATTCTTTGTGCTGCTCGCGGCGCTGGCCGGGCAGTTCCAGCTGCAGACGGACTGGGGGCTGCTGTCGGTCGGCGCCGGTCTGCTCTGCATGTTCATGATCAACATCGCCGCCAAGGCCCTCAAGCTCTTCCCGAAGTACGGCTGGATCAGCAACTGGGTCGTCGCGCTCGCCATGGCCGGGCTGGTGACGTGGTTCGCGCCGCACCAGTGGACCTGGCTGCCGGTCTCAATGCTGACGGGGGTGCTGGTCCACATCGTCGGGGACATGATCACCACCGGGGGAGTGCCGCTGCTCTGGCCCATCGTGATCAAGCCGCCGAAGCTCCTGCGGAAACTGCCGCTGCTCAGGAACATCTGGAGGTCCAACGGGGCGTTCTCCATCCCCCTGCTGGGCCGCGCCGGCTCGCGGCGGGAATGGTTCGTGCTGATCCCGGTCAGTGCCTACGCCATGATCGGCATGTTCGGCGCGGCGCTGGCCCTGGCCAAGCTGCACTGGCCGGACGCCGTCGCCCTGGGGACCGGCCTGATCCAAAGCCTCTTTGGGGTGCTCGCCGCCGCGTAGCCCCCGGGTTAAACGACTGAAGCTCCGGAAGATCCGGAGCTTCAGTCGTTTAAAGGACGCGGTGTCTAAAATTCGCCCGCGGAATCCGAGCGGCCCGTAATGGTCTGCGGAATCCAGAATGCCAGGGCGAAGAGGCCGAGGCAGACGGCCATCGGCCACGGGTTGCCCAGCGTCAGGAAGCCGAGCGAGTAAATGGAGCCCAGGAAGAGGACCATCATCAGGACGAACATCATGATGCTGGAGCCGAGGCTGTTCTCGTTCTGCGGCGTCGTGGCAGTGGTGGTCTTGCTGGACATTCGTTCCTCCTCGGCCCCGTGGGGCTCAAAACTGTGGCGGCAACTGTTCTTACCGGATAGCGGTCAGTACGCGGAGGAACCCTGTTCACCCTTGACGATCGCGATGCCGGAGCTGGCGCCAATACGTGTTGCACCTGCAGCAATCATAGCCTGTGCGTCGGCGAGCGAACGCACCCCGCCCGAGGCCTTGACGCCCAGGTCCGGGCCCACGCTGCGGCGCATCAGCGCGACGTCCTCGGCGGTGGCCCCGCCGCCGTTGAAACCGGTGGACGTCTTCACGAAGTCCGCGCCCGCCGCGACGGCCGCCTCGCAGGCCAGCACCTTCTGGGCATCGTCCAGCAGCGCCGTTTCGATGATGACCTTCAGGATGGCGCCGCCGTCGTGCACGGCCTCGGCGACGGCCGTGATGTCATCGACCAGGGCGCCCTTGTCGCTTGCCCGGGCAGCGGCGATGTTGATCACCATGTCGACTTCTTCGGCACCGTCCAGCACCGCGCCGCGGGCCTCGAAGGCCTTGACGTCGCTGGGCGTGGCGCCCAGCGGGAAGCCGACGACCGAGCAGGTCAGCACGCCGGAGCCCTTCAGGGCCTTCTTGACCGTCTTGACCCACACCGGGTTGACGCACACGGACTTGAACCGGTACTCGGCGGCCTCCGCGCAGACCTTGAGGATCTCGGCCTCGCTTGCCTCCGGCTTGAGCAGGGTGTGGTCAATGTAGGAGGCGATGTTGGCGGGGGTCGTTTTTCCGGCAGTCGCGGCGGCTTCGTTGCTCATGGTGGTCCCTTCGTGGCTTCTCAGGTGTCCATCTTGCCACAACAGCCACCACTCCTGAGGGGCCTCCGCGCAGGGTTCAGGCAGCGGTTCAGGCAGCGTCGGCGAAGGGCTCCGCCAGTCCGGCCCGGACCAGCTGGGAGGCGCAGACCGAGGCGGCGGAGGACGCGGCCACGAGCAGACCCAGGCGGACGCCGTCGAACACGGCGGCATCCCCGATGGCCCAGATCCCAGAGACGGAGGTGCGGAAGTCCCGGCCTATGACGATCCCGCCCTGGCGTGCCGTCTTCAGCCCGGCGCTGACCGCGAGGGCGTCGCGGGCAATCGGCTCCTCGGCCAGGACCACCAGGTCCCCGGCCATGCTGGAGCCGTCCTCGAACACGATCCCCGCGGCGGCGAGCGTCGAACCGGCGAGCGTGGGAACGACCGAGGCCGGCCGCTGGGTGGTGCGGATGGGGCGGACGCCGCGGGCGCGCAGCACGGCCTCGGCCTGGCCCGCGGCCGTGCCGGTGCCGACCAGGATGCCCAGCGGCCGCCGGCCCAGGACGCGGGTGACGTCCTTGACGGCGTCGCCCAGCCCGGCGGCGTCGTCGATGGTGGAGTAGTTCAGGCACCGGCCTTCCCCTGCCAGCGGCGCGCCGGCGGGGGAGGACCCGGTTGCGATCACCAGCTGGTCGTAGCTGAATTCCAGGCCGTCCGCCGTGGTGACGTAGCGGCTGTCCGGGTCGATGTAGCTCGCCGGCTGGCCGAAGCGGACGGACACCTGCGGCAGGGCGGCGAGTTCCAGGAGCTCCTCGGGGGCGTCATCCCGGTTGCTGAGCACCGTGATCCCGCCGGCGAACGGGGTCCGGGTGAGCTGGCGGACGAGGGCCTGCGCGGCGGGGCCGGCCCCGGCGATGACGATCCGGGGCCGGGTCTGGGAATCGGCGGAAACGGTGGGGGTGGCGGACATGGTGAGGCCCTTTCGCTGGTGGCCCGTGGTGTGGCCTGACTGCTTGATGCACCCAGCGTAGGCGGGTGATCTTTCCGGCGTGTTTCCCCGGTGTTGCAGGATTTTCGCCGCCCGTTCGCCAATGTTTACCCGCCAGTAATGCCGTGGGTCACACCCGGATCCGGTAGCCCCGCTTCACCACGGTTTCCACGAGCCGGCCGTCCGGCAGTGCGGAGCGCAGCCTGCTGACCGTCATGTCCAGGGCATGGACGGAGCCGCGCAGTTCCAGCAGTTCGGACAGCGACTCGCGGGACAGCACCGCGCCGCCGGCGCCCATCAGCGCCCGCAGTAGCAGGAGCGGGGCGGGCGCGAGCTCCACGGCCTCGCCGTCGATCCGGAGCGAGCGGCCGCGGAGTTCCACGCGGCCCGAGACGGTGTCCAGGCGGCGGACGTGGTTGAGGGCAAGGTGCTCGACGACGAGCCGGATCAGGGCGCCCATCCGGAACCGGTCCGGGACCAGCGGCTGCAGCCCGGCATCGATGAGCGGCTGCGCCGTGATCGGGCCGACGACGGCGGTGGCCACGGTGGTCTTCAGGCTCTCCACGAGCTCCTTGTACAGGCCCATCTCGTGCGCGGTGCTCCACATGGCATCCACCGCGGGGGCACTGGTGAAGGTCAGCACGTCCAGGTTGCCGCTGCACGCGGCCTCGATCAGCCGCGGCAGCCGGTCCGCGCCGTCGGGCTTGACCCAGCGGTACGGGGTCACGGTCAGGACAGTCGCGCCGGACATCCGGAGGCGCTCGAGCTGGCGGACATCGGTGTAGCCGTGCAGCTGCACCGCGACGGTCTTGCCGCGGACGCCCTCGGCAAGGAGCATGTCCACCAGCGTGGCGGTGGTTTCGTCGCTGCTGATCCCGACGTCGGCCAGCCCGGCCGCGCGGACGGCGCCGCGGGCCTTGGGCCCGCGGACGAACATCCGGGTGGTGCCGAGGGTCTCCAGCAGCTGCTCGCCGATCCCGAAGGTGTCCGCGGCCTCGCACCAGCGCCGCATGCCGTAGGCGGTGGTGGCGATGCACAGCTCGGGGCGGGCGGCGATGATGGCCCGGGTGTCCTCGATGAGGTTCACGTCCTCCTGGACGGGGGCGATCTTCAGCGCCGGCGCATGCAGCACCTCTGCGCCGCGCCGCTCCAGGGCCTCGATCAGGTCCTGGGACCGGCGGTGCGAGGTCACGCCGATCCGGAAGCCTTCCAGCGGCAGCTCCACAGTCTCCGCGGCAGCCGCCGGCATGGTCTCCGGTGCTGTCGCCGACGTGGCCGCCGGTCTCGGGTCGTCGCCGGTGACGGGCGGCCCGGCCGGTGCGATGGCGTTGAGCGTACTCACGGCCCTCACGCTCCCATCAGGGACGCGGCGAGGCGGTCCAGGTCGGCTTCTGCTTCGGCGCATCCCCGGTTGGCCTCGGCCACGCGGACGACGTCGCCGATCACCAGCACGGCGGGGTTGCTGCACTCCGCAGCCGCCGTTGTGATGGTGCCCAGTTCGGCGATGGTGGTCCGCTGTCCGGGGCGGTATCCGCGCTCGACGACGGCCATCGGCATGTCCGCGCGCATCCCCGCCCGGCGCAGCCCGGCGGCGAGCTGGTGCAGCGTCCCGATGCCCATCAGGACCACGATGGTCCCGCCGAGTCCGGCCAGGTGCATGTGCTCCTTCTCGGTCAGCGGGGCGTGCCCCGAGACGACGGTGAACATGTGGCTGACCTCGCGGTGCGTGACGGGGATTCCGGCCGCGGCCGGGACCGAAATGGCACTCGTCACGCCGGAGATCACCCGGACTGGCACGCCGGCCTTCACGCAGGAGGCCACTTCCTCGCCGCCGCGGCCGAACACGTACGGGTCGCCGCCCTTGAGCCGCACCACGTTCTTCCCGGCCAGGGCAGCTTCCACCATGAGGTCCTCGATGCCGGACTGGCTGACGGGGTGGTGGCCGGGGCGCTTGCCCACATCCACCAGCTCGGCCGTGCTTAGTGCGGGCAGTTCCTGGTACGGGGCCAGCCGGTCGTAGAAGACGACGTCGGCGTCCCGCAGGGCCTTGACCGCGGCGACGGTCAGCAGTTCGGTGGTTCCGGGCCCGCCGCCGACCAGGGTGACTTGGCCGGCGGGGCCGGCGGCAGGCTCCACCGCCACCGGGATGCCGGTTTCGCGGCAGCGGTCCAGCAGCGCGTCCCAGCCGGGCTGGCCGTCGTCGACCGCGGCGACCAGGAAGGGACGCTCCGGCAGGGGGCCGTCATGGCGGGCACCGCCCGGGCTGCTCAGCCGGGAGACGACGGCGCCGGCCGCCCGGTAGCGGCGGACGGCCTGGCGTGCGGCGGTGTCCGAGCCGGTGACAAGGACTTCGCGTCCGCTGAGATCGATGCTGAGCTGCATGGTTAGACCGTACTTTCCTGGGCGGGGGCGGCGGTGTCGGAGGGCCGGACCGGAATGCTGGAGGCGATCACTACAGGTTGCTGGCTGGCCAGTGCCTTCTCCTCCGCCGTGGCGGGGCGCATCTGGCCGCGTTCGTCGGGGACGAAGGTGATGGAATCGTCCTTCTGGTCCGGGGCGTTGACGAAGGAACGGAAGCGGCGCAGGCGCTCGGGATCCTTCAGGGTGTCGGCCCATTCGTCCACGTAGGTGTCGACGTGCTTGGCCATGGCGGCCTCGAGGTCCTCGGCGATGCCCAGGGTGTCGTGCACCACCACGTCCTCGACGTGCTTGATGCCGCCGTCGAGCTCCTCCTGCCACCGCGCCGTGCGCTGCAGGCGGTCGGCAGTGCGGATGTAGTACATGAAGTAGCGGTCGATGTACTTCAGCAGCGTTTCGTCGTCGAGGTCCTTGGCCAGCAGCTGGGCATGCGCCGGGGTGGCACCGCCGTTGCCGCCGACGTAGAGGTTCCAGCCGTCCGCTGTGGCGATGACGCCGACGTCCTTGCCGCGGGCCTCGGCGCATTCCCGGGCGCAGCCGGAGACACCCATCTTGAGCTTGTGCGGGCTGCGGAGGCCGCGATAGCGCAATTCCAGCTGGATGGCCATGGCCACCGAGTCCTGGACCCCGAAGCGGCACCAGGTGGAACCGACGCAGGACTTCACCGTACGCAGGCTCTTGCCGTAGGCCTGGCCGGACTCGAACCCGGCGTCGACCAGTTCCTTCCAGATTTCCGGGAGCTGCTCCAGCCGGGCGCCGAACATGTCGATCCGCTGGCCGCCGGTGATCTTGGTGTAGAGGTTGTACTTCTCGGCCACGGCGGCGATGACGCCGAGCTTCTTCGGCGTGATCTCGCCGCCGGCGATGCGTGGCACCACCGAGTAGGTGCCGTCCTTCTGCATGTTGGCGAGGGCACGGTCGTTGGTGTCCTGCAGGGTGCCGCGGCCGGCGTCCAGGACGTAGGCGCTGTTCTGGCTGGCCAGGATGTTGGCGATGGTCGGCTTGCAGATGTCGCAGCCGTCGCCGGTACCGTACTTGGCCATAACCTGCTCGAAGGAGGTCAGCTCCAGGACCCGGATGGTCTCGAAGAGTTCCTGGCGGGACAGCTCGATGTGCTCGCACAGGGCCTTGGACACCTCGACGCCGGACTTGGTCAGTTCGGTTTCGAGCAGCTTCTTGAGCATCGGCACACAGGAACCGCAGCTGGTCCCGGCGCGGGTGCAGCCCTTGAGCTCGCCGAGCTCCTGGACGGGGGCGTTGCCGTCGCAGGCCCCGCAGCCGTTGACGGTGTCGCGGATGGTGCCGGCGGAGACGTTGTTGCAGGAGCACAGGATGGCGTCGTCCGGGAGTTGGATCTCCAGGGCTTCGTCCCCGGCGTCGCCCCCGCCGGCCGCGGTGAGGTAGGCGCCGGGTTCGGCGGCCAGTTCGCGGCCCAGCATGGGGCGCAGGGACGTGTACGGGGTGGCGTCCCCGACGAAGATGCCGCCCAGCAGGGTCTTGGCATCGTCCGTGGTGACGATCTTCTGGTACACACCGCGGGCCGGGTCGGCGTAGACGATTTCCAGTGCGTGCTCGGTCCTGGCGAAGGCGTCGCCGAAGCTGGCGACGTCGACGCCGGAGAGCTTGAGCTTGGTGGCGGTGTCGAATCCCGGGAAGGTCGCGTCGCCGCCGTGCAGCCGGTCCGCGACGATCTCCGCCATGGTGTTGGCGGGGGCCACGAGGCCCAGGCACATGCCGCCGAAGTTGGCGACCTCGCCGATCGCCCAGATGCCGGGGACCTGCGTTTCGCAGCCGTCGGAGATGACGACGCCGCCGCGCGGGCCGAGGTCGAACAGGGGTGCGGTGCCCTCCGTCTCGGGACCGTTGGCGGCGCGGAACAGCTCGTCACGGGGTTTGACGCCGATCGCGACGATCACGAGGTCGGCGTCGATGATGCGGCCGTCGGCCATCAGCACGCCGGTGACCTGGCCATCGCCGTCGGACAGGACCTCGGAGGGGAACACGCCGCCGTGGACGGTGAATCCCTTGGCTTCGATCAGGCGGCCCAGGGCCTGCCCGGCGCCCTGGTCCAGCTGGGTGTTCATCAGCCACGGTGAGCCGTTGATGACGATCGGCGTGGCGCCGAGCTGCTCGGTGCCGGCCGCGGACTCCAGGCCCAGCAGGCCGCCGCCGATGGTGACGGCGGTGACCTTGCGGCCCAGCTTCTCCGTCAGGTCAGCGATGGCCTTGTTGATGGCCCAGACGTCTTCCAGCGTGCGGTACACGTGGGTGAGTTCGGATCCCGGGATCGGCAGGCGGGCGGCGTCGGAACCGGTGGCGACGACCAGCTCGTCATAGGGGTACACGGTGCCGGCCGCCGTGGTCACGGTCTTGCCCGCGGTGTCGATGCAGGTCACGCGCTCGCCGGTCTGCAGGGTCAGCGCCTCGTGGTCCCACATCGCGGCGCTGCCCAGGGTGAGGTCGACGTCGGCGTCGGTGAGGGCCTTGCTCAGCGCGACGCGGTCGTAGGGGAGGTGTGCTTCCTCGGTGAGGACGGTGACGTCCCAGCCTTCGAGGCCCCGGGCGTGCATGGCGTCGGCGAAGCGGTGGGCGGCAGGGCCGCCGCCGGCAACCACCACGCGGCGCGGTGCTATGGCGCGCTCTGCGCCCTGGTTCTGGGGGCTTGAAGTCTGTCCGGTCACGGTGGGCCTTTCGCATGGGCCGCAGTCGGTGCATTGCGGCCTTCTCAATCGAGGTGTCCATCCAGACTAGGCAAGCGCAGTTTCGCTTCAGTTTCCCTTATGTTTCGTGATCTTAACTTCTGCATCACGGGCACGTTTCCGGCTGGGTGAGGTCTCTTTTACCCGCCGGACACATTCACTGCATTCAGTCGAAACACCCGGGACCTAGCTTGGGTATGTGGCCGCAGGAGCGGCTGAGCCCGGGAGAGATGTATGAGAGAGGGGCCGGAATGACTGCCGTACTTGAGAGCGCAGCACAAAGCTTTGTCGAACACCCCAGCTATGGGACGGGCTGGCACCGTGTGTGCGCCGTGGAGGACCTGGAGCCGGCCTGGGGCGAGGCCGCTTTGATCGCGGGGCGCCAGGTGGCGTTGTTCCGCACCGTGTCCGGTGAGGTTTACGCCGTCGGCCAGGAGGATCCGGCCACCGGCGCGTACGTGATGGCCCGCGGCATCACCGGGTCCCGCGGCTCGTGCCCGACCGTCGCCTCGCCGCTGCACAAGGAGGTCTATGACCTCCGCACGGGGGAGTGCCTGGGCACGCCGGAACTGCGGCTCCCGACCTTCGGTACCCGGATTGTGGGCGGGTACATTGAGGTCGAGCTGTAGCGGCTGACCCGGGCGCTAAAGCCCCAGCGCCTCGCGGACGTCCGCCAGGACGGCGTCGAGGGCCGCGCGTGCCTCATTCCGAGCCTCCGGCAGTTCGGCGGCGGAACCGACGCTGCGGATGACCTCCAGGTAGCACTTGAGCTTGGGCTCGGTCCCGCTGGGGCGGATGATGATGCGGCTGAGATCCCTCGTCAGGTACAGCAGGCCGTCGGTCGGCGGCAGCTGGGCGCTGCCCTCGGCGAGGTCCGTGACGGTTTCGACGGCGGAGCCGCCGAAGGATTCCGGCGGGCTGACACGCAGCCGGTTCATCATGGCGTCCAGGAGGCCCAGGTCCGCGACCCGGATGCTGAGCTGGTCGCTGGCATGCAGCCCGTGCACCAGATACAGCTCATCGAGCGTATCGAAGATGGTCTTGCCGTCGGCCTTCGCCGCCGCCGCGAGCTCCGCGATCAGCACCGCCGCGGAAATCCCGTCCTTGTCCCGGACCAGCGAGGGCGCGACGCAGTAACCCAGCGCCTCCTCGTAGCCGTACAGCAGCCCGGGAACACGGGCAATCCACTTGAAGCCGGTGAGGGTTTCCTCGTGGGCGTAGCCCGCCGCGGCGGCGATCCGGGCGAGCAGCCGCGAGGACACGATCGAATTCGCGAACACTCCTGGTGTGGTTTCGCCGCTGCCGCTGCCGCTGCCGCCGGCGGCCGCCAGCCGCGCTACGATGTGCGCGCCGAGCAGGGCGCCGACCTCGTCACCGCGCAGCATCCGCCAGGCGCCGGTGTCAGGATCCTTCGCGGCCACCGCCGCGCGGTCCGCGTCGGGGTCGTTGGCGATCACGATGTCCGCATCCACCCGGGCCGCGGTTTCGAGGGCCAGGTCCAGGGCGCCGGGCTCCTCGGGGTTGGGGAAGTTCACGGTGGGGAAGTCGGGGTCGGGGTCGGCCTGCTCGCTCACCAGGGTGACGTCGGCAAAACCGGCCTCGTGCAGCACCGCGACGGCAGTCTCCCCGCCCACACCATGCATCGGGGTCAGGACGATCCTGAGGTCGCGGGCCGGGAAGTGCTCCGGCTTGGCCAGCGCGGCGACGGCGGCCTCGTAGTCGGCGGCGACGGACGGATCCAGCACGGTCCAGCCCTCCGTGGCCAGGGCGACGCCGGCGAGCTCGCCGACGGCGTCGATTTCCGCCGCGATCAGGGCATCGTACGGCGCCACGATCTGCGCGCCGCGCCCGCTCTCCTCGACCGCGTGGCGGCCCAGGTACACCTTGTAACCGTTGTCCTGCGGCGGGTTGTGGCTGGCGGTGACCATCACACCGCCGTCGCACTCCAGGGCCCGCACCGCATAGGCGAGCAGCGGGGTGGGCAGCGGGGACGGCATCAGGAAGGTCTCGACGCCGGCGGCGGTGAGGATCGCCGCGGTTTCTTCCGCGAAGATGTCCGAATTGTGCCGGGCGTCGAAGCCGACAACGGCGCGCGGCCTGGTGCCGGGGGCGGCCTGGGCGACGGCGCCCGCCAGGAAGGCAGTGAATCCCGCGGCGGCGCGGCGCACCACGACGCGGTTCATCCGGTTCGGGCCGGGGCCGAGTGCTGCCCGCAGGCCCGCCGTGCCGAACTGCAAGGTGCCGCTGAAACTGTCGGCGAGCTCCTGGCGGGCCGCTGCGGCGCCGTCATCCGCCAGCCGGACAAGTTCGGTCAGGGTGGCAGCGGTAGCGGGATCCGGATCCTGGGCGGCCCAGCTCCGGGCGTCGCTCAGCAGTCGGGTGAGTTCGGCATCAGAAGACGTCATAGGAACCAAACTAGCGGCATTCGCCCCGGATGCCTCCCCCGACAAGCGAGAGTCCGCCTGACAGATCGATCACAGGCGTCCTGGCGCGCAGCCCTTGACAGCCAATTTTCCGGACACGTAGCGTCTGGAATATGAAGATGGGCCGTGGGGTGGAGTGGGCCGTGCACAGCTGCGTGAACATGGCGTGGACACCTGCCGGCGAGGCAGTCAACAGCGCCCGGCTGGCGGAGTACTACAAGCTCCCGGCGGCCTATCTGAACAAGCAGCTCCAGGCGCTGGTCCGCGCCGGGATCCTCGGTTCCGTCTCCGGCCCGCGCGGCGGTTTCCACCTCGCGCGCCGGCCGGAGAACGTTACGGTCCTGGATATCGTCCTGGCCCTGGAAGGCCCCGACCCGGTATTCCGCTGTGAGGGCATCCTCGCCAACGTCCCGGACGCCGACACGGAGCATAACTACGTCCGGAGCTGCCTGATCTCCCAGACCATGCGCCAGGCCGAGCTCGCCTGGCGGCAGGCGCTGGCGCGGCAGACCATCGCCGGGATCGCCGACTCGATGGAACGGCGGTTCCCGCAGGACAAGGTAAAAGCCGTGCGCTACCTGGCCCCGGGGGGATGAAACCTTAGAGCTTCGCGATGATCTCCGCCAGCAGTTTGGAGATGCGCGGGCCCGCGGCCTGGCCGGCTTCGAGGACTTCTTCATGGCTCAGCGGCACCGGGCTGATGCCGGCGGCGAGGTTGGTCACGAGCGAAATGCCGAAGACCTCCATGCCCGCGTGGCGGCCGGCGATCGCCTCGAGCGCGGTGGACATGCCCACCAGGTCCGCGCCGATCCGCTTGGCGTACTGCACCTCCGCCGGGGTTTCGTAGTGCGGGCCGGTGAACTGGGCGTAGATGCCCTCGTCCAGGGTGGGATCCACTTCGCGGGCCAGGCCGCGGATCCGTGCTGAGTAGAGGTCGGTGAGGTCCACGAAGGTGGCGCCTTCGAGCGGGGACGTCGCGGTGAGGTTGATGTGGTCGCTGATCAGCACCGGGGTGCCGGGCGTCCAGTCCTCGTTGAGCCCGCCGCACCCGTTGGTCAGGACGAGGGTCTTGCAACCGGCCGCGGCCGCGGTGCGGACCCCGTGGACGACGGCGCGGACGCCTTTCCCCTCGTAGTAGTGCGTGCGGGCGCCCAGGACCAGGGCACGCTTGCCCTCCTTGGTCAGCACGGACCGGATGGTGCCGACGTGGCCCACCACCGAGGGGGAGGAGAAGCCGGGGACCTCGTCCGCGGAGAGGGTGGCGGTGGTCTCGCCGATCAGTTCGGCGGCGTCGCCCCAGCCCGAGCCGAGCACCAGGGCGACGTCGTGCGCGTCCACGCCTGTCTCTTCGGCAATGTAGTCGGCGGCGGCGCGGGCGGCGTCGAGGGGGTCCGTGGTCAGGAATTCCGTTGTACTCACCGGTACAAGTTATCCTGCCGGCGGCGCGCTGCCCAGCAGGCGGTCCTGCATTCTGGTTCTGCATTCTGGTTCTGCATTCTGCGTGGTGTGATGCAGGCCCGGATTCTTGGTGGTGCCGGTCCGGATGGTGGACAATGGCTGATTGTGACTACGCATCCCGATTTCAGCTCACCCCGCATCGCAATCCTGGGCGGGGGGCCCGGCGGCTACGAAGCTGCCATGGTCGCCGCCTCCCTGGGCGCGAAGGTCACCATCATCGAACGGGCGGGGCTCGGCGGCTCCGCGGTGCTGACCGACGTCGTGCCCTCCAAGACCCTGATCGCGACGGCGGACCTGATGACCCGCGTCGGTGAGGCCGGCGAGCTCGGCGTCAAGTTCGACCTCGACGGCGGCGACTGCACCCCGACGATGCGCGCGGACCTCAAGCACATCAACGACCGCCTGCTGCGGCTGGCCCGGCAGCAGTCCTCGGACATCCAGAAGGGCCTCGAGAACCAGGATGTCCGGATCCTGCTCGGCTCCGGGCGGTTGCTGGACAGCCACACCATTGAGGTCCTCACCGCCGACGGCACGGAAATCATCGAGGCGGACGCGGTCCTGCTGGCCGTCGGTGCGCACCCGCGCGAGCTGCCCACCGCCCGCCCGGACGGCGTCCGGATCCTCAACTGGGCGCAGATCTACAACATGGACGAACTCCCCGAGGACCTGATCGTCGTCGGTTCCGGTGTGACCGGCGCCGAGTTCGCCTCCGCCTACAACGGCCTCGGGTCCAAGGTCACCCTGATTTCCAGCCGCGACCGCGTGCTGCCCGGCTCGGACACCGACGCCGCCGAGGTCCTCGAGGGCGTCTTCGAACGCCGCGGCGTCAAGGTGCTGTCCCGTGCCCGTGCCGAGACCGTGGAACGCACGGGGGACGGCGTCATCGTCACCCTCGGCGACGGCTCCAAGGTCACCGGCAGCCACTGCCTCGTCGCCGTCGGCTCCATCCCGAACACGGCCGGGATCGGCCTCGAGGAAGCCGGCGTGGCGCTCACCGAGAGCGGCCACATCAAGGTCGACGGCGTCTCCCGCACCACCGCGCCGAACATCTACGCCGCCGGCGACTGCACCGGTGTGCTGGCCCTCGCGTCCGTGGCCGCCATGCAGGGCAGGATCGCGATCGCGCACTTCCTGGGCGACAGCGTGACCCCGCTCAAGCTGCACCAGGTGGCGTCCAACATCTTCACCTCGCCCGAGATCGCGAACGTGGGCGTCTCCGAGGCGGAGATCGAGTCCGGCAAGTACCAGGCCGACGTCGTGAAGCTCTCACTCAAGAGCAACGCCCGCGCCAAGATGCGCAACCACAAGGACGGCTTCATCAAGATCTTCGCCCGCAAGGGCTCCGGCACCGTGATCGGCGGTGTGGTGGTGGGTCCGAACGCGTCCGAACTGATCTTCGCGATCTCCCTCGCGGTCACCCAGAAGCTGCACGTCGACGACGTCGCCAGCACCTTCACGGTGTACCCCTCGCTGAGCGGTTCGATCTCCGAAGCGGCCCGGCGCCTGCACGTCCACATGTAGCAAACACAGACAGCACAACGGAGGCCGGCGCCATGCAGAGTCCCCGCACCCTGGTTGAGTCCGTGGAACACAACCCCGCGCTGCCTTCCGGCCCGGAAGAACGGTTTGCCGGCTACGGCGTGATGGGCGTGCCGTTCAGCTCCGGCCACATCCTGGCCCTGCGGCATTTTCCCGCCTCCTCCGTGGGTCCGGGCTACAACTCGGTCTGGATCCGCGACCCTGCCGGCGTCTGGACGATGCACAGCACCACCGCCCCCGGGTCCTCCTGTCCCCGCTACTTCGGCAGCGCCCTCGGATCGGCGTCGACGGGCGGGATCTCCATCCTGTGGCAGGACGACTTCTCCTTCAGCGTGGAGGCCGGAGACGGCGTGGACCTGAGCTGGGACGTGACGCTGGCCGCAACGCCGGTCACCAGGCTCATGTCGGCCGTGGCAGGATCGGTCCCGGAACGGCTGTGGCGCAACCGGACGTTCCTGCGCGCCATGGGGGCCGTCGCCGGCCCGGTGCTGGGGGCCGGGCACATCGGACTGACGGGCAGGGTGCCCAACGGCCAGACCTTCGGTGCGCGCCCGCGGCGGATGTGGTTTGTCCGCAAGAGCACAGCGCACCTGCACGGGCACAGCCTGGGACAGGCCTCGGCGCTCCCCGTCCAGGACAGGCTCGGGGACTTCTGGATCCCGCAGCGCGGCATCTTCATGATCGGCTCGTCAGTGTTCGAGCCCTTCGACCCCGCCACGCACCTCGCCGCGGGGCACTGAACCGCGGCAGGGCCAGGGCACGGGACTTAGAACGGGTACGGCGCGATGTCCGGCCGGACCGTGAGCCACTGGAGTTCGGTGAAAGACTCCATGTTGGCGTGGTGTCCGCCGATCCGGGAGCCGTTGCCCGAGCTCTTCATCCCGCCGAACGGTGAGTTCGCCTCGTCGGACACTGTCTGCTCGTTGATGTGGACCTTGCCGGAGTCCAGCTGGTCCGCGATGGTCATCGCCATGCCCACGTCGCCCAGGATGCCGATCGAGAGCCCGTATTCGTTGCCGTTGGCCAGGGCCACGGCTTCCTCCACGGTGGAGAACTTCATCACCGGGGCCACGGGTCCGAAGATCTCGTCCTTCCACGCCGGGCTGGCGACGTCCAGGTCGGCGAGGACTGTCGGCCGGTAGAACCTGCCGTCGTGCGTGCCGCCGGCGGCCAGCCGGGCCCCGCCCTGCACCGCGTCCTGGATGATCGAGTCGACCCGGTGCAGCTGCTTCTCGTCGATGAGCGGGCCCAGGGCCACGGTCCCGCTCGCCGGATCCCCGACGGGAAGATGGTCGGCCTTCTCCGCGAGGGCGCTGACGTAGTCGTCGTAGATGTCCTCATGGACAATGTGGCGCCCGGCGGCCATGCAGATCTGGCCCTGGTGCATGAACGACCCGAACGCCGCCGCGGAGGCGGCCTTGGGCAGGTCCGCGCCCGGCAGGACGATCAGTGCATTGTTGCCGCCGAGTTCCAGGTGCGCTCGCTTGAGCAGCCGCCCGGCCGTCTCGCCGATCTTCCGGCCGGCCGCCGTCGAACCGGTGAAGGCGATGACGCTGACCTCCGGGGCCTCGACGACGGCGGCGCCGATCCCGGCCCCGCCGGGCAGCAGCGCCAGGAGCCCGGGCGGCAGCCCGGCCTCCTCGAAGATCCGCACCAGCGTGACGCCGCCGCAGACCGCCGTGCGGGGGTCGGGCTTGAGCAGCACGGCGTTGCCAAGGGCCAGCGCGGGGGCCACGGCGCGGATGGAGAGGATCAGCGGGAAGTTGAACGGCGCAATCACGGACACGACGCCGACCGGACGCCGGCGCGCGAAGGACCAGCGGTTTTCGTTCGAGGTCAGCACATCCCCGGCCGGGAGGGAGGGCAGCGCCGAGGCGTCGTAGCATTCGTTGGCGGCGATGTGAATCTCCAGTCCGGCCTTGGGCGGAATGCCGCCGGACTCGCGGACGATCCAGTCCTTAATCTCGGCAGCGTGTTCCTCCCAGAGCAGCCCGGCGCGGCGCAGCACGGCTGCGCGGTCCTCGGGGTTGAGTTTCGCCCACTCCCTTTGGGCGGCCGCCGCCGTAGTGGCGGCTTCGCGGACATCGTCGACGGAGGCCACACCATAGTGGCCCAGCGTCGCGCCGGTGGCAGGCTCGACGGCGTCTGCCGTGCCGCCGGCGCCGGGCCGCCAGCCGTTGAGGTAGATCTTGCCCTCCCAGAGGGAGGCATCGAGCAGGGACATGTCCGGTTCCTTTCGTGGGAAGAAAAACGTCGTACCGCACCGGCCGGCCGGCTGCGCACCGGACCGGGGCCTTCGTACATCACATGCCGCGAGGCCGCAGCCGTCAAGGGCGCAATGCGCTTTTCGGGGTGACGGTGACGTTCGGCCCTACCTCTTCACCGCGATGCGGGGCCACTGTGGAGCATGGCCAACATCTATGTCCCCTATGGAACCGTTGAAGGGCAGACAGCCCAGATCGCGGAGTACATCGCCGAGCTGATCCGCGCCCACGGGCACCGGGCAGAGGCGGCGGACCTCCAACGCTCCGGGGACACGTTGCCGGGCGGCTACGACGCCGTCATTGTGGCGGCGTCGGTGCATATGGGCAAACACGAGGGGCACGTCACGGACTTCGTGAAGAAGAACCGCGGAGAGCTCGAGCGCCTGCCGTCAGCCCTGGTTTCGGTCAGCTTGGCGGCCCATGGGGACGAGGAGAACGCGGAGGGCTACGTGGAGAAGTTCGAGGAGGAGACCGGCTGGCGGCCCGCACACGTCGGGTTGTTCGCCGGCGCCCTGCTCTACACCCACTACGGCTTCATCAAAAAGCACATCATGAAGAAGATCGCCTCGGACAAGGGGTCTCCGGACACCGACACCACCCGCGATTACGTCTACACGGAGTGGGACGGCGTGCAGCGGTTCACCGAGGACTTCCTGGCCGGGCTGGCTGCCCGGCCGCGTTAGGAGCGGGCAGCCTTTCGATGAGACCCAGGGCTCAGGAGCAGGCGTACGGCGGGACCGTGTCGCCGGGTGCAAAGGGCTTGAACCAGTGCTCGAAGCCCAGCCTGTCGGCGTCGTCCTCGAGGACATCGAGGCTGTCCGAGAACAGCGCCTCGCTGTCCGCGTCCTCCAGCAGGACTTCCTCAACCTGGGCCCGCCACTCCTCCGGGAGGTCGAGTTCGTAGATGTCCTCGGTGATTTCAGCCTGGTCGAGCAGGCACCGGACGGCGAGTTCGGCGGCGAGGCATCCGGGGGCCGTCCAGCCGCGGGCCAGGGACGCCGTGACGTCGGCGGCGACGACGATGAACTTCTGGGTGAACGTCGTGTCGTAGCCGGCGGCGAACTGCGGCGGCAGGGAGGACAAGACTGAGGTGCCGGCGATGCCGGACGGGGTGACGGTCTCGAGTTTGCTGAGGGTGCCCAGGTCGCGGAAGAGCTGGTCGATCAGGATGCTCGACGAGTTCCACAGCAGCCCTGCCAGCAGGCGGGTCTGGCGCACGGCGTCCCGGCGCTCTTCCGCCGGGACGGCGGCCATCTCGTCCAGGTCCTCCGGGTCGAACAGGAGCCGCTGCTCCGGCGTCATGTCATCCGGATGCGGGTCTAGGCCCAGGAGCTCGAGGCTCAGCCCGGTCAGCCTCCCGGCGTCGGCCAGGAGTTCTTCGGTGATGTCGTCGTCGTCGGCGCTCATGGCCCCGATGCTACCCGCCATCCGTTCCCCGCCCGATTCCTGTTACGCGGAGGCGCGCGGGCCAATTCAGGCCGCAGCCGCCCGCGCAGTGCCCGACGCCTGGCTGCCACTCGCCATCCGCACGGACACGAGATAGACGACCCCACAGATCAGGGGGACCACGCTGGCCGCCGTGAGCGATGCGATGGGGCCTGACCTTCCGATGATCGTGATCAGGAGCGGCAGCACGCCCAGGGCCACAAGCAGCCAGCCGGCCAGCGCGGTCCGTTTCAGGCCGAGCACGGCGGCCGGGAATGACAGGGCTACGACGCTGACGGCTATCACCGGTCCGTTTTCGCTGATGAATTCGCGCAGGGCGGCGGGGTCGAAGGCGAGCCAGACACACGCTGCGATGAAGGCGGACGCGAGGGCGAGCAGCAGGGGAGCGGTCGGGGCAGGCCAGAACCAGGCTCCGACGGCGAGGATAAGCATCGGCAGCACCCAGGCGAGGGTGATCAGCAGTCCGGCATTGCCGCCGGGATCCTGCATGGCGTAGCCGCCGATGAAGATGGCGGCAAGGACGGTGAACGCAGCCATGATAGCCGCCCCGGTGCGCTGCAGCGCCGTGGCCCGCCGCTGCGGGTCCTTCTCCCGCACAAAGACAATACCCAGTACGACGGCGACCACAACGATCGCCCCAAGGGCCAGAATGATGGGGACGTCCATGGGGTGCCTCCTGCGGATGAACAAACCTAGGTTCAGTACACGCCTGCGGTGCGGGCCGGCCAAGGGGAGAAAGACCCGCTTCGCGTTGGGCGGAGTTCTCTTGGTCGTCCTCAACTCCGGGCTATCAGGGATTAGACCCCATGATGAGGCTCATGTACTCCGGTGCGCCGTGAGCACGTCGCAGGCGCGTGATAAAGCCGAATTGTCGATGAAGCAAGACCGCGCAACTGTCGGGATCTTGTTCTATCTTTTTGAAGTAGCGCAGAACCCGGGCAATATCCGCGTCCGTTATTCGTTCAACTTTGAAGAGTGCGAGTCGCGGTGCATCTTTCTTAGAAAGATTAAGAATACGAATGGAAAATTTCTGGCTTGGCAGCTGATTGCGTAAGGCTTCATCAAGTGCGGGCACCAGCCTTAGGAGGCTGTTCAAGGACCGCGAGCTTTCTCCAGTTGAACTCAAGTCCGTGCCCTTGGTACGCGCGCCGATTTCGAGAACAATCGAAGGCATATGCCTGTCAAGCACTTTGTTGTCGAGTTGCTTCCTGAAGCTCTTCCACTTGGTGGTAGCCCCGATGGCGAAGCCTATGGCCGCAGAGGTGATCGTCTGCATGGACTCCCAATTCTCCTTAACCCACAGGTAGACGTCCATCCAAGGGCCACCCACAGCCGCACCTAAACCCCCTACAGCACAGCGACGAGTCGGCAGCCCCCGCGTCTCAAAGAAGTCCTCAACGACTTTGGCGACTTGATCCTCAACTTTTCGCTCGTCGTAGATCTGAGCAGCGCAAACGTACGTCGCGAAATCGACTCCAGAAAAGTCGTCGGGAGAACTGCCATCCAATGGATACATTCCTTGAATGTATTAGAAGTATGGGTGCATCAACGACTCGACACGAAATCTGCTCGTCCCAACGGTCGCCCTCCCGACAGATCGTGGCCATCTTGCACTGCTTGAAGGAGATTCTGCCTGCCGGATAAGCGAGCGCGGGAGCTTCCAATTAAGAGCCTTTGACATTCGGCGTTAGGCTCTGCGTCATGAAGACGATCAAGCGTCAAAAGGTGAACTATGGGAAGCCTGCGTTTTTCCCGGAGCTTAGTACGACGCCGCGCCGCTGCGTCGGACAGGGCTATTACCTAAGCGAGCGTGAACGGAGTGCACTCGACATGCATCTCGCGTTCCTGGTCAGGGACAGGCGCAACAACGCGGATCCAAACGCTGTTGCCGTGATTCGGGAAGACTTTCGGAAAGTCGGGTATCTTTCGGAGGCGCAAGCCCGGACACTTGCACCGATCTTGGACGGGCTGGAATCCCTGCAGGTCTTCTGTCGCGTAGATGGATCCCGGCTATGGCTCGACCTACCTGCTCCAGCAGCGCTAAGGAAGGCACTGGATCTGAGTGGCTACCAAAGTGACCAGATACTTGCCGCCGTCGCACATACGATGCCGCCGCCGACGTAGGAAAGGTCTCCCTTAAGCTTTGTATAGGTACCGAAGCTATTTGCCGTGTAACTGTCAAAGCCCAGGAAAGCATCACTTTGGTCGTAGGGAGAGCCCCAAGGGTCGGATTTTTTCAGTTCAGCCCGGTGCCAGCTTTCGGCCTCTGCTTCCGTGTAGCGAGGGGATCGTGGCTCCGTGGCAGCCACCAACCTTGCCCGTTTAGCCCTCAGAAATGCCATGTGCTTTTGCCGATGCTCGAACTGCTTGGCAGGGAGGCGCACCTCGGTGAGGAGACGAAATAACCCAACGATAGGGAGGACCCCTCCCGCGCGATACAAGAGGGTAATTAGGCTTTTTTGCAGATCCACCCTCTTACCGTAACTTCGGGCGCAAGTTTCCGCCTTCGCTCGTTGTGTCTGAGAGATGTCCGGGCTGGCGAACATCGATGCGATTAGGCATCACGACGCCTATCGTAATATGCAGGCTTACATTGAGGGCCAGGGCACGGTGTACCTTTTGTGTTCCTCGTTGTCTTTGGATAGTCGAGGTGGGCGGCATTGCCGCCAAAATGTCTACTAACAACTATCGAAGGCGACTAGCCTCTGCATTCGGCCTTGCCGAAATCGACTCCCTGGTCAGTGAAACGAGTCTTCAGCCAGTAATTGGGCGCGGATCCTTTGCTGACTACGTGAAACCCCCTGTCAGCGGTAAAGTTAGCAGTCGTTGACCGGGTATTTTCGGTGTAAGTGAAAATGTATTCGTTGCCTTGATTACCAATACCTTTTCCTGAAATTGTAAGGAATTGGTTGAATGTCCCGTTCCCATTTATCGTTGTCCGCGTCAAGGGCACATTGGGGAACCAGGTTAGCTATCGGTTCAGCAGGATGTTCGTCGTCCGCTAACCACCAAGCACAGAGTTACCCCCGCCAGTCACCACGACTGGCGGGGGATTCTGCGTTCTGGTCATGGCCGCGTCCAACGCCTCAAAAGCACGCTGGCAACGCTCGCAGACGAAGTAGACGTCCCCTGTCGTCCGGGCAACGGGGCAGTTCCCGCGCCCGCTGCGGCGGCCGCTTTGAACTGTGTCTGAGTAATGTTCGGACTTACCTCTTGCAGGCATTCTTAGTGCTTACCGCCTGAGCCCAAGGAAAACCAAAGCACGGTAGACGAAGATGCGAGGCACGGCCTGTGCATGGGCCGGGAGAAGAGGGCATCGTGAAGGTGTGGGTGATCATCACACTTATCTCAGCCGTTCTGATCGCATTACTTCTGGCGATCTCCGGCCCGGCACTGGTGGCCCTGTTGAGCCAGGTTTTGGACAAATTCGGATAGAAACCAGAAATCTCGCTTTAATTGCGGGGTTTCTCGGACTGGCTACGCCGTGCGGTTGGGCTGGGCCAGTCCCTCGGCCGGAGGATCCCTTGGGCATGTCCCGTTTTCAGTGCAGCCCAGCCGTTACGCTACGGCCCCCTGAAAGTGTTTTTCGATGAGTCCCTTGATGTCGTCATGGCAGCCGCCGCAGCCTGTCCCGGCGCGGGTGGCGCCTGAAACTTCGGCCACCGTTCCGCAGCCGTCGGTCACCGCGGCGGCGATCTTGGTCCCGCTGACCCCCGCGCACCGGCACACGGTGGCCTCCGGGTCGGCGGCGCCGGCTGCGGCGGCCTGGTCCGGGCCGTCGAGGCGCAGCAGCAGTGACCGGTCCGCCGGGAGTTCGGCGCCGCGCTCGAAGAGCTGCACCAGCTCGGCCGCGGTGCGGGGCATGCCCACGGCCACCAGGCCCTCGAGCACCCCGGCCCGGGTGGTCATTTTCACATAGCGGCCGTGCTCGGGATCGGCCCACTGGGCGATCTGCAGCCGGGCCCGGCCATTCACGGCACCGGCCGTCAAAGCGTCCTCGTCCCACGGTTCGGCGGCGTTGTCCCCGGCCACGGCCATGTTCAGGCCGCGCGCCTTGAGTACCACCACGCCCGGCAGTTCCGTCGGGAGCGCCGGAAGCAACTCAGCGTCCGGAGCCCCGGAAGCCAGCAGCGTCAGGTACTCGGCCAGCCATTCGGCCTGCCGCCAGCCCGGGCCCACCAGTCCGGACGGGCCGCGCGCCGTCCGGCACTCAGCGCAGTCAGGTTCGGGGCAGCGGACTTCGGCGCAGTCGCCGATCGCGAAAATGTGCGGCTCGTGGTGCGCCCGGAGCTTGTGGTCCACCAGGATCCCGGCGCCGGTGGAGAGCCCGCAGCCTTCCGCGAGTTCGGTCCGCGGACGGACCCCGCAGGAGAGCACCAGCAGGTCGCCGTCGATCGCGGAACCGTCGTCGAGCAGCAGCGCCGAGAAGCCGCCGTCGGGCGCGTTGTGCTCCACACCGGTGGAGCGGGCGTTGCCGGCCACCCGCACGCCGCAGTTCCGCAGCGAAGCGGCGAGCACCGCGCCGCCGCCGCGGTCGATGTTGCGGCCCAGCGGATGCGGGCCGTTGTGCACCACGGTCACTGTGGCACCTTCCTCGGCCGCGGCGAGGGCCGTCTCCAGGCCCAGCACTCCGCCGCCGAGGACCACCACGCGCTTGCCGCCGGCCACCGCCGCCTGCAGCACCGCTGCGTCGCGCAGGTCCCGGAGGGCGGTCACGCCGGCCGGCAGCACGGGGGCGGCCGGGTCCGGGTTGAGCCCGGTGAGGTTGGGGATCACCGGGCGGGAGCCCGTGGCGAAGACCAGCCGGTCGTAACCGGGGGAGGTGCCGTCGCTGAGGAGCAGCTGCTGCCGCGCGCGGTCCACACGGCGGACGCGGACGCCCAGCCGGACGTCGACGCCGTCGGCAATCAGCGCGGCGGCGTCGGAGAGCGCCAGGGCCGGCGCCGTGGTCCGGCCGACGCCGAGGTCCGCCACGAGCACGCGGTTGTAAGCGGCCTCTGCCTCCTCGCCGATCACTGTCAGGTGCACGAGCCCGCTGCGGACCGCCGGCAGCAGCTCGTCGACCAGCCGCGCGGCCACCGGCCCGAAGCCCACAACAACAATGCGCTCAGTCATGACGCACCTTCCTTCTGCAGTTCATTGGCGCGGAGATTGGCAGCGCCGGGCCGGACCCAGACGTGGCTGAACTTGAACTCCGGCATCCCGGAGATCGGATCCGTGGCGGCCTCCGTGAGGCGGTTGGCGCTCTCCAGTTCCGGGAAGTGGAACGGCAGGAACACCGTTTCGGGCCGGATGTCCGTGCTCAGCGCGGCGCGGCAGGACACCACGCCGCGCCCGTTGGAAATCGAGACGACGTCGCCGTCGGCGATGCCCTGCGCGGCGGCGGCCGCCGGGTGGATCTGCAGCCGGGCTTCCGGCTGGGCATCGGCCAGCGCGGCCACCCGCCGGGTCTGCGCTCCGGACTGGTAGTGCTCCATCAGCCGGCCGGTGATCAGGGTCATCGCCGTTCCGGCATAACCGGCGCCGGCCAGGTCCGCTGAGTTCGCGTCGGCGGACGCCGGAGCAGCCGCACGACGGCGGGGCGTCACCGCGGTGAACACGGCCCGCCCGTCCGCGTGGGCAAAGGAGTCCAGGAACAGCCGCGGGGTGCCCGTGCTGCCGGCAGGGTACGGCCAGTAGGCGGCCTCGCCGCGGTCCAGCATGGCGTAGTCGATCCCGGAGTAGTCGGCCAGGCCGCCGGAGGACGCGAGCCGGAGTTCCTCGAACACGGTCTCCGGGTCTTCGCTGAAGGTCGAGGGGGCGTCCAGGGCCTCGGCCAGCCGGGTCATGATCCACAGCTCGCTGCGCACCCCGGGCGGGGGAGCGAGGGCCCGGCGGCGGCGGAGCACCCGGCCCTCGAGGTTGGTCAGGGTGCCTTCCTCCTCGGCCCACTGGGTGACCGGCAGAATCAGGTCCGCCTCCGCGGCGGTCTCGGAGAGGAAGAAGTCGCAGACCACCAGGAAGTCCAGGCTCCGCAGGCCGGCGATCACGGCGTTGGCGTCCGGCGCGGACACGGCCACGTTGGCACCGTGCACGAAGAGGCAGCGGACGCCGTCGGGCTGTCCCAGGGACTTCAGCAGCTGGACGGCGGGGAGGCCGGGGCCCGGGATCAGGCTTTCCGGCACGCCCCAGACCGCGGCCATGTGGGCGCGCGCGGCGGGGTCGGTGATCTTGCGGTAGCCGGGGAGCTGGTCCGCCTTCTGGCCGTGTTCGCGGCCGCCCTGGCCGTTGCCCTGGCCGGTGAGCGTGCCGCAGCCGCTGCGTGCGGAGCCGGGCAGGCCCAGCAGCAGGGAGAGGTTGATGGCGGCGGTGGCGGTGTCCGTGCCGTCGACGTGTTGTTCCACGCCGCGGCCGGTGAGGATGTAGCTGCCGCCCCGGCGGGAGCCGTCGGCGAGCCGGCGGGCAGTGTCGCGGATCAGTCCGGCCGGGACGCCGGTGAGGGACTGCACGCGTTCGGGCCAGTAGGAGGCGACGCTGCGGACCAGGGCGTCGTAGCCGGTTGTGCGGGCGGCGAGATAGCCGGCGTCGGCCAGTCCCTCGTGGATCACGACGTGGGAGAGGCCCAGCAGCAGGGCGAGGTCGGTGCCGGGCAGCGGCTGCAGGTGCAGGCCGCCGCCGTCGGACGTGAATGCCGCGGTGGCGGAGCGGCGGGGGTCCACCACGATCAGGCCGCCGGCGTCGCGGGCACCCTGCAGGTGCTGCACAAACGGGGGCATGGTCTCGGCGACGTTGGAGCCGAGCATCAGGATGGTGCTGGCGGAATCGAGGTCCTCCAGCGGGAAGGGCAGCCCGCGGTCCAGGCCGAAGGCGCGCATCCCGGCCGCGGCGGCGGAGGACATGCAGAACCGGCCGTTGTAGTCGATCCGCGAGGTGCCCAGGGCCAGCCGGGCGAACTTGCCGAGCTGGTATGCCTTCTCGTTGGTGAGCCCGCCACCGCCGAAGACTCCGACGGCGTCCGCCCCGTACCGGGCGCGGGTGGACTTCACCGCGGTGGTGATGCGTTCCAGCGCCTCGTCCCAGCCGATGGGGCGGTGGACGCCGTCGGCGCCCTTGAGCAGTGGTTCGGTGACACGGCCGGGGTGGTTCAGCAGCGACGCCGAGGTCCAGCCCTTGCGGCAGAGTCCGCCGCGGTTGGTGGGGAAGTCCCGTCCGGTGACGTCCAGGAGGGCGGTGTCCGCGGCGGGCTGCTCCGGCACGGGGACTGACCCCGGCTGGGAAGCCGGGGTCAGCGCCGCTGGGGTGGTGAGCGTCATGGCGCACTGCAGAGCGCAGTAGGGGCAGTGCGTGTCGGCGCCGTTGGTCATGTTAGACGTGTCCCATCGCGTTTCGGTTGGCGTTGCGGATGTAGCAGAACCAGCACACGGCCAGCATCACGACGTAGGCCCCGACGAAGCCGTAGAACGCGGGGGTGTAGGAGCCGCTGGCGCTGTTGGAGGCGTTGAGCACCTGCGGGATGACGAATCCGCCGTAGGCGCCGATGGCCGAGATCAGGCCCAGGGCCGAGGAGGCGAGGCGCTGCGTGGTGACGGAGCTGGCGCCCGACTTGGCGGCCCGGCTGGAGGTGGCGAAGATAATCGGGATCATCCGGTACGTGGCACCGTTTCCGAAGCCGCTGGCGGTGAAGAGCAGCAGGAACAGGCCCAGGAAGAGCCAGAAGTTCTTCAGCGGCAGGGTCCAGACCATGGTCAGGGTGATGACGGCCATCGCGGCGAAGGCGGCGACGGTCATCCGGGCGCCGCCCATGCGGTCGGCCATGCGTCCGCCGTATGGGCGGGCCAGCGAGCCGACCAGCGGGCCCAGGAAGGCGAGGGACAGGGCCACAGTGCCGACTCCGATGGAGGAGAACGCCGGGAAGTAGTCCTTGATGAGCTTGGGGAACACGCCGGCGAAGCCGATGAAGGAGCCGAAGGTGCCGATGTACAGCAGCGCCATGATCCACAGGTGCGGTTCCTTGAGCGCGGCGAGCGAGCCTGCGACGTCGCCCTTGGCGCTGGTGAGGTTGTCCATGTACTTCCAGGCACCGAACGCGGCGATCAGGATGAAGGGGACCCACATCCAGCCGGCCATGGGCAGGTTCACGGTGCCGGCGGCGAGCAGGGTGATGGCGATCGGGACGGCAAGCTGTGCGACGGCGGCGCCGAGGTTTCCGCCGGCGGCGTTCAGTCCCAGCGCCCAGCCCTTCTCGCGGGCCGGGTAGAAGAAGGTGATGTTGGCCATCGAGCTGGCGAAGTTGCCGCCGCCGAAGCCGGCGAGGGCGGCCACGAACAGCATGGTGCCGAACGGGGTGTCCGGGTTGGAGACGCACAGGGCCAGGCCGATCGAGGGGATCAGCAGCAGCAGGGCCGAGACGATGGTCCAGTTGCGGCCGCCGAAGCGGGGGACCATAAAGGTGTAGGGGATCCGCAGGGTGGCGCCGACCAGGCTGGGCATCGAGATGAGCCAGAAGATTTCCGAGGTGGTGAAGGTGAAGCCGGCCGCGGGCAGCTGGACGACCACGATCGACCAGAGCTGCCAGACGACGAAGCCGAGGAACTCGGCGAAGATGGACCAGTTCAGGTTGCGCCGGGCAATGGTGCGTCCCTGGGACTCCCACTGCTCCTTGTTCTCGGCGTCCCAGCTGGCAATCCAGCGGCCGGGACGGTATTCAAGGGCGGGACCGCCGAGGGCGGTGCCGGCGTTAAGTGTGGGGGAAATGCCGGCTGGGGCATCTGCAGTGCGTTCAGCAGTCACGGGGACCTCCTTGGGGGATGTTGTCCTTCCAAGTTAGGGAAGCCGCGTTTCCGGGACCCTCGCCGTTTGTTAACGTGCTGTGACGTTTGCCTATCGGCGCGTTTGTGACGGTGTGAGGGGCCCTGTGGGGCATAGTGTGATGACCACCACGTGAGACAACTTTTGATGTCCAAATAGTGGAACATTTGTCCATTGACTGGACGCCGGATTCTATTATGTAAGCATACGTATCCTCTTCCGGACGCCCTCAAGCGGGCCCGGTCCGGTCCTCATGAAAGCGCTACTACATGTCATCCACTGCCACCTCCACGGAGCATGGGTCCGCCCAGCCGGTGAACTCGCGCGGCCGCGTGATCGTCGCCAGCCTGGTCGGCACCACCGTTGAGTTCTACGACTTCTACGTGTACGCCACCGCCGCTGTGCTCGTTTTCCCCCGGCTGTTCTTCCCCGGCCAGAACGAGACCACCCAGCTGCTGAGCTCCTTCGCCGTGTTTGGCGTTGCGTTCATCGCCCGTCCGCTCGGGTCCATCATTTTCGGCCACTTCGGTGACAAATTCGGCCGCAAGGGCACCCTCGTGGCGTCCCTGCTGACCATGGGTATTGCCACGTTCCTCATCGGCTGCCTCCCGACGGCGCTCGTCCCGGGCTGGGAGTTCTGGGCGCCGGCCTTGCTGGTCGTCATGCGCTTCGCCCAGGGCCTCGCCCTCGGCGGCGAATGGAGCGGCGCGGCCCTGCTGGCCACCGAAAACGCCCCGGCGAACAAGCGCGCCATCTACGGCACCTTCCCGCAGCTGGGTGCGCCGATTGGCTTCATCATCGCCAACGTGATCTTCCTGGTCTTCAGCTACGCACTGTCGCCGGAGGCCTTCATGGCATGGGGCTGGCGTGTGCCGTTCCTGCTCAGTGCCGTGATGGTCATCATCGGCCTCTACGTCCGCCTCAAGCTGATCGAGACCCCGGCCTTCACCAAGGTCCTGGAGTCCAATGAGGTCGCCAAGCTGCCGCTGGCCCGGGTCTTCAAGTCCAGCTGGCGCCAGCTGATCCTGGGCACGTTCATCATGCTCGCCACGTACGTGCTGTTCTACCTGATGACCACGTTCACGCTGACGTACGGCACCCGCGCCTCCAGCCTGGACGCCGCGAAAGCCGCAGCGGAGAAGGCCGGCAAGCCGATGACCGAGGCCGCGGCCGCGGCGTTCGTCCCCGGCCTGGGCTACACCCGCAACGACTTCCTCTGGATGCTGATTGCCGGCGTCGTGTTCTTCGGTATCTTCACCCTGGTCTCCGGCCCGCTGGCCGAAAAGTACGGCCGCCGCAAGATGCTGATCGCCGTGACCCTGGGCATCTTCGCCTTCGGACTGCTCTTTGTCCCGCTGTTCAGCGCCGGTTTCGTCGGCACGATGGCCCTGCTGATCATCGGCTTCTCCCTGATGGGGCTGACCTTCGGGCCCATGGGTGCGCTGCTGCCGGAGCTGTTCCCGACGAACGTCCGCTACACCGGCTCCGCCATCAGCTACAACTTCTCCAGCATCCTCGGTGCGGCCGTGGCTCCGTTCATCGCCGTCTGGCTCTGGGAAATGGGCAAGGGCAGCCCCGCGCTGGTCGGCGTCTACCTCGCCTCCATGGCGGTGCTGACGCTGATCGCCCTGTTCGTCAGCAAGGAAACCCGCGACCTGGAGTACACCAACAACGTCGCCTGACGCCCGGTCCCGGGCGGGGCTGACGCTCCAGCCCGGTTACTGATGGAAATGCCCGGTGTGTTCACTGAACACACCGGGCATTTCCATGTCCGCGGGAGGGGCCGGGAAAGTCACCGGGCAGGAGCGTCGGAACGCCTCCCGGCAGGTCCTCCTTAGCGCGCGTAGTGCTCCACGAAGTTCCGCAGGATCTTCATCGGTTCCGTGGCGGTGAACCGCCGGGCGTCCTCCATCAGCATTTCGGCCGATTCGGGCGGGAAGTAGCCGGCGTGGCGGTAGATGTCGATCCTGGTCACCAGACCCTGCGCATCGAGCTCGGGGTGGAACTGGGTGGCGTACAGGTTGGTCTTGATCCGGAACATGTGCACCGGGCAGGCGGCGGAGCTGGCCAGCAGCACGGCGTGGGAGGGGAGCAGGGTGCAGGCTTCCTTGTGCCCGGTGAAGGCTGTGAAGCTCTCCGGCAGCCCGCGCAGGAGGGGATCCACCAGCCCCTCTTCCGTCAGCTTGATGGCCACGCCGCCCAGCCCTTCGCCGTAGGTCCGGTCGATCACGGCGCCCTGGTGCCGGCCCAGCGTGCCGACCCCGTAGCAGGCGCCGAGGAAGGGGAAGTCCTCCGGGACGATCCGGTCAAGCAGCGCCGCGAGTTCATGCTCCACGCGGTGCTGGACATCGCTTTTTTGCTCGTCCGGGTCGCTGGACGTGAAGGGGCTCCCGCCCACAATCACCCCGGAGTACTCGGAGAGGTCCAGCTTGGGCAGCGGAGCGGCTTCCATCCGGATGCGCCTCAGCTGCGAGGGTTCGAGCCCGCCGTAGCGCAGGTAGGCTTCATATTCGTCCTCGGCGGCGGCGTCCTCGGCCCGGGAGGCGAGGAGCAGGAATGGCTTCACAGACCAAGTCTGCATGGGCGGGACACGGGGGCGCCAGAGGCGCGCCCGCGTTCCGCCGTCAGGCCGCTACTCGGCGGCCTCGTCCTGGATCAGCGCGATAATGGCGCCGGCGGAGACGGTCTCGCCGGCCGAGGCGGACAGTCCGATCACGATTCCGGCGCGGTGCGCGGTGAGCGGCTGCTCCATCTTCATGGCCTCCAGGACCACCACAAGATCACCCTCGGCAACCAGGTCACCCTCGCCGACAGCCACCTTCACGATGGTGCCCTGCATCGGTGAGGTCAGGGCGTTGCCGCTGGCGGCCGCCACAGCGCCGCCGGTGCGGGACCGCTTCTTCGCCTTGGCCGGCTTCGCGGCGCCCGCGCCGCCTCCGGTGCCCAGCGACGCCGGGAGGACGACCTCAAGGCGCTTTCCGCCGACCTCGACGACGACGCGCTGGCGTTCGCCGGCGTCGGGCGTTTCAGCCTCGGTGCCGGTCGGCGTCCAGGCGGGGATGTTGTTGACGAAGGCCGTCTCGATCCAGCGGGTGTGGACCTTGAACGGGCCCTCGGCGGGGGCAAAATCGGGGTTGGTGACGACGGCGAGGTCGAACGGAATGACGGTGGGGATGCCCTCCACCACCATCTCCTCGAGGGCGCGGCGGGCGCGCTGCAGGGCCTGCGGGCGGGTGGCCCCGGTGACGATCAGCTTGGAGAGCATCGAGTCGAAGTTGCCGCTGATGACGTCGCCCTGCTCCACGCCGGAGTCGATCCGGACGCCGGGGCCGGTCGGGTTCTTGAGCAGGGTGATGGTGCCGGGGGCGGGCATGAAGTTGCGGCCCGGGTCCTCGCCGGTAATGCGGAATTCGATCGAGTGGCCGCGGACCTCGGGGTCCCCGTAGCCGAGCTCCTCGCCGCGGGCCAGCCGGAACTGTTCGCGGACGAGGTCGATTCCGGTGACTTCCTCGGACACGCAGTGCTCCACCTGGAGGCGGGTGTTGACCTCGAGGAAGGAGATGGTGCCGTCCTGGCCCACCAGGAATTCGCAGGTGCCGGCGCCGAGGTAGCCGGCCTCCTTGAGGATGGCCTTGGAGGATTCGTAGAGCCGGCGGTTCTGTTCCTCGGTGAGGAACGGGGCCGGCGCTTCCTCGACGAGCTTCTGGTTGCGGCGCTGCAGCGAGCAGTCGCGGGTGGAGACCACCACAACGTTGCCGTAGGCGTCGGCGAGGCACTGGGTCTCGACGTGGCGCGGGGCATCCAAGAAGCGCTCGATGAAGCACTCACCGCGGCCGAAGGCGGCGACGGCTTCACGGACGGCGGATTCGAACAGTTCGGGGATTTCCTCGCGGGTGCGGGCCACCTTGATGCCGCGGCCGCCGCCGCCGAAGGCTGCCTTGATGGCGACCGGCAGGCCGAACTTGTCCACGAACTCGAGGATTTCCTCGGCGGATTCGACCGGGTCGGCGGTGCCGGGAACCTGCGGGGCGCCGACCTTTTCGGCGATGTGGCGTGCCTGGACCTTGTCGCCCAGGGCGGAGATCGCGGCGGGGGAGGGCCCGATCCAGGTGATGCCGGCGTCGATCACCTTGGCGGCGAACTCGGCGTTCTCGGCCAGGAAGCCATAGCCGGGGTGGATGGCGTCGGCACCGGAGCGGTGCGCCACCTCAATCAGCTTGTCCATCACGAGGTAGGACTCGGCGGCGGTGTTGCCGCCCAGGGCGTAGGCCTCGTCAGCGAGCTTGACGTGCAAAGCGTCGCGGTCCGGATCCGCGTAGACCGCCACGGAGGCGATGCCCTCATCGCGTGCGGCGCGGATGATGCGCACGGCAATTTCGCCGCGGTTGGCGATCAGCACCTTGCTCAGCGGATGGGTGACTGCGGCGGTGCCTTCATTGGCTGATCGCTGCACGGGATTTGCGGACTGCTCCGAATTTGCTGACAAGGCGTCTCCTTCTTTCCTTCAGGGAGCCTAGCGCGGTTTTGAGGGTTCCGCCGATATTACTTGCGGATTCCGCGGGTAAAGCGCCCCACCTTTGTAGGGTTCATACAAATGTCTGCGAATTAGCTCACTCGGCCCGGAGCAGTGCGGGATCCGCGGCGCCGGTGGTCCACAGTTCCGTGATGCCCACCTGCGCCTGGCCCAGCAGCCCGCGGAGGGTGGAAATGGACAGCCCGACGACGGCGTGCGGGTCGCCGTCGACCTTGCGGATGAAGGCCCCGCCGTAGCCGTCGATCGTGAAGGATCCGGCGCACTGCAGCGGCTCACCGGTGGCGATGTAGGCGTCGATTTCCGCAACGCTCATCTCCATGAAGTGGACCTCGGCGGACGTGACATGTCCCAGGGTTGCGCCGGAGCCGGCCGTACCGGATTCGTCGGTGTCGTCGGTGTCTTCGGTGTCCCGGCAGTCGACGAGCCAGTGGCCGGTGTGCAGCACGCCTTTGCTGCCGCTCATCCGGAGCATCCGTTCTTTGGCGACCTCGGCCGTGTAGGGCTTGCCGTGGGCCTCGCCGTCGAACTCGAAGACCGAATCGCAGCCGATCACCAGCGCGCCGTCGGCCTCGGGCAGGGAGGCGACGGCCTCGGCCTTGGCGCGGGCCAGCAGCAGGGCGGTGTCGTGCGGGTCGGTGACGCCGTAACGGGCCTGGACGGCGTCCTCATCTACATCGGAGACGAGGATCTCGTGCCGGATGCCGGCGTCGGTGAGCAGCTTGGTGCGGGCGGGGGACTGGGAGGCAAGAATAAGGCGGGTCACCGCTCCAGCCTAGTTCCTGGGGCTGGTCGTCGGCGTGCCCCTTTTTTGTCGGCGGTCGCTGGGAGAGTTGGTTCATGGACGGGAACCAAGGACCGGCAGATAAACTCCGCAGCGTTCTAGCGATGTGCGACCGCGCGCTTGAGGAGGTTCCGATGCCCGAGCGCAGCGCAGGGCTGATTGAAATGTGGCGGCGGTTGGAGGAGCTGAGCTCCGCGATGGCCGTTGCCAGGACCCGTCTCGAGGTGGCGCTAATCCTTTGCCGTGCGCCGACATACGCGTCCGGCATGGGGACTTCCCCAATGGCTACCGAAGCGGCTGACCGCCTTCTGTTGGCCGTCAATAATGTCTTAGCCCTCCGGGACACTTGAGCCATGGACGGTAATCCGACGGGCGGGGCCGCAACGGCAGCAGTGGCGTGCGACTGCCTGCCGTCAGCCGGACTGCTGTTTTCGCGAACAGCCGGATGGCTCTTCTCGCGCGCCGCCGGTCCGTCCAGAGCGGCTCCGTTTAATGTCAGAGCTCATAAGTAGAGTTTGAGCATGGACGGCAAGCAGGAGCCCGACGCATTTCAGCCAGCTGGAGCAATCCATCCAGCAGGCGTGGCGGTCACGGACGTGGCCCGGGCACTCGCCGCTGTCCGGCCCGCCCGGGACAGTGCCGGACTGATCCGCCAGCTCCGGGAAATGGAAGATGTGAAGTCCGCTG